>JASMAJ010000166.1 GCA_030754395.1 Candidatus Thalassarchaeaceae archaeon
TATTTCGCTTACTTGGATTGCCTGATCCATCTAAGCCAACTACGGCATCTCAGACCAAGCAAAAGCGCTCTGCAGACCCTGGACCTCAGAAGAATGATTCTTTCCACGATCTCGGAGAACCTCGATGGAGTGAAAAAATACACAGAATGAGGCCATCAGCAGAGCGATTTGTTCACTACATCAAACCGGACGACCTTCACAAGATGAATCTCCATGGAATGGAAAACAGGCTTTATTCAGGTGACTTGGTTATTGCTGACCTTAGCACTCTGACTCATATGCCAAGTCAACAGGATGTTTGTAGACGAAGAATCCAGAACTTAGGTGACCAGATTGGTCTGCCTACTTTTGCCCTCAATGAGGCAGACACCTTGCTAATGATTGCTGGAGCAAAAATGAGAGTTGACACAGATAGGCACCTACTCGGAATGGTGAAATGGAGTCAATTATCAGATGAAGTAGGTTCATAATAGCTTAATCCATAACGCCAATCTTTGGAATTTGGACCAGGTCCTAAACTGTCAAATCCAATTTGAAATAATTTCTGAGGAATAGATTGTGAATCTATGGAATCAGATATTTCTACATCTTTCACTCTTAGAATGACGATTTTACTAGATGCTCCCAAAGGTAATGAATTGATTTCAATAAGTTCACAATGAATTGCCGCAAGTGCTGAGCTGAATGTAGGTGGGTTATGTTTGATTTCATCCCATTCTGATTTGCTATGCGGTAATGGGGCTGCAGTGACATCAACTATACGAGCAGAGTCATTATCGGCATTAAGAACAAAAATCGTTACTTGAGCACCAATTCCATTGGCTTCAAGATTAACTAAGGTATCACGTGGTCGGCCATTAAGATCTACAGAAAGTGACAGTGCTAGAAGAGGGGGGGAATTGGACACTACTGATACAGAAGACATCGGTGCTAGGTTAGGAACACCTTCAGCAGAAACCGTACTAACCAATACAACTGGGCGTGGCATCAATAGCCCTGCCAACCATTCTCTACGTTCATTATGTGGCATTTCATCTAATGATAGCGACACAGAACTAGACTCCAAAGATATGGGGGTGGGGGGTTTAGGATTGTAATCACCTTCTGACAACCAAGTATCTAGAGTACCTGATTCAACCTCATTAGCAGAGTATGCTGAAAAGTCACGATAAGCCTGCCAACGTGCAATCTCATTTGGGTCATCACCTCTAGCAACCTTACGCTCTATTGATGCGTCCGAGTAAGTTACACAACGCCTTAGGTAAAGGGCGACTACAGCTCTACGTTCCTCGACATTCATACAATCACTCAATATTAAGTTCTCTCATTAGTTTCTCAACATGCCCTTTAGCCCTAATGTTATACCCTACCCAAATCAATGAACCGTCTGTATCAATCACAAAAGTTGAACGAGAAACTCCCATGTATGTTTTTCCATAATTATTTTTCTCGCGCCAAACTCCATATTTTTGGTGTAATTCTATATCTTGGTCGACGATTAAATCGAAATTTAACTCATACTTATTAGTGAAATTCTGGTGTGACTTTGCTGAATCTTTGGAAACCCCAAACACTCTATATCCCGCATCATTGAGAGCAGAATAATTGTCCCGAAAATCACAAGCCTGAGTTGTACATCCTGGTGTGTTGTCTTTAGGATAATAATAGAGGATAACTCGTTTTCCTTCCGATAATATTCCTTTCAGACTAATCTGACTACCATCGGTCAAAAGCGCATCAAAATTTGGCGCTTTCTCACCTACTTCAAGCGTCACCCAATCCTCACTCATAACGATTCGAAACCGTGAGGCATGAAGAATCCTCGGGCCAAGAGGATTCAAGAATAATCAGAGAACGGTTCACATCATGAGCAAAGCGGGAACCTTCGGTGGGACTCTTTCATTAGTCATCGGAGCATTATTCATCATAGGTTGGATTGGTGCAGGTATGATTGTTGACTACATAGATAATGAACTTGAAGAGAACTGTGATTCGACAACTGGCCAAATTGGTCAAATTACAGGTTGGGATGATGGACAGTGTCAAGATGGCCGTGAAACTAGAGATCTAGTTAGTTCACTACAAATGCCCTTGCTGGGGATTGGGGCAATTCTAGTTGTTATAGGCGGCGTTCTATTCGTTCGCAGTTAGCGGGATTCATCACGAATTCTCTTCTTGGTAGCCGCCCATCCACAGATAGAACATGACACCAAATCATGGCCACGAGCAGGGCAATACTCTCGCCCGAAGTAGATGATTTGTAGATGGCGACGAATCCAAGTTTCTTTAGGAAATACTGCTTTCAAATCACGTTCAGTTTTGACTACATTACGGCCATCTGAAAGACCCCAGCGTGCTGCCAAACGATGGATATGTGTGTCAACCGGGAAAGCAGGAGTTCCAAAAGCCTGAGCCATAACTACACTTGCTGTTTTGTGACCCACTCCTGCTAATGACTCAAGAAATTCCCAATCAGGAATCACCTTGCCACCGCCTTCCTGTATTTGCTCAGCCATCCTTTTGAGATTCTTTGCCTTAGTTGGTGCAAGGCCGATTTCACGGATGATATTTTGAATCTCACTTACCTCTAGTGAAGCCATCTTTTCAGGAGTTTTTGCAATATCGAATAGATTTGGAGTGACTTGATTCACCTTCTTATCTGTTGTTTGAGCGGAAAGCATGACTGCAACTAGAAGAGTGTAGGGGTCATTATGATTGAGAGGAATTGGTGTTTCAGGATAGAGATTGTCGAGTTGAACTCCAATACGTTCAGCCTTCTCTAGTCTATTCATTACTCTACATCCTCCTCATCGCGAATACCGAAGAGGAAGGAAGCACT
>JASMAJ010000167.1 GCA_030754395.1 Candidatus Thalassarchaeaceae archaeon
TCCATCGGGTGTTTACTCACTGACGCTTTCTGTTTTAGATATACAAGGGCCCAATCCATTTGTCTTTGAACATGATGATGTTGTTGTTGAAAAGTATGGCGTGGATGTACGTAATGCTATGGATAGAAACACGGAATACATTGCCCCTGACCAGACTACTCCAATCAGTTTGGTTTTGCGACATACTGGTTCTGACGGTTCTTCAATAGATGTCGAGTTGGCAGTTCAGACGAGCCTAGATTCCAGTTGGTTGGCGCAGTTTGACCGTCCCGAGGGCTACACAATTTCCGATGGCGGTAATGAGTTGACTGCAATTCTCACATTGCAAGCACCCTCTGAGTTGGACAACGCACCCCCCCGCCTTGACATCTCTGTGAGGGCCTACAACACAAGTGGGGCGGAAGTTCACTACACCACAATCCAAATCGAACTTGAGAAATTAGGCGTATATTCTCCACCCATGCTTTCACTTTGGGATAGCGAGCAGGAAAATCAGATTTACAATTCATCAAGGCCTGAATCATTCGATGTGACGGAACCGCAGTTTGTTGATGACCTAGGTCCACCTACTCCGTTCTACATCGATTTGTTCAATACCGGTTTTGATTCCGATTCATTCCGTTTCGAAGTGACCGAAAAACCAAGGGGTACGGTCTATTACTTCGTTGACAACCAAACAGGTCAAATGATTAATCAAGATACTGAAGATGGTTTGTGGCACACACCAACAATGCCTCGTCACACGACCTATACGTTGGCACTTTACATCAACCCCTCGGGTGAGCCAGATGATCCTGATTACGATTTGATGGAAGTAGAATTCTCTAGTGCAGGAAATACCACTCTCTCAGCAATTGTTCAGTTCACCCCTCATCGCACAAATGGTATGCAAGCTGTAGTAGAATTCGATTGTGATGGCGCTGACAATGGTCTTGGTCATATTGAATCAGAAAACTGCCTCAATGATGATAGCGATGAATACATCGATATCAGAATGAGAATAAAGGCAACTCAGACTTCGGGCGACCAATCTCTTGACAGTTGGAAAATTGTCAATCCAGGTGATTACGAGCGTAATGCTGAGGCGGAAGAGGGTAGATACACTCTTTGGGAATACATCATTACAGATTTGAATAATGACCCAATGCCACTATTCCAAACGACTTCAGGGGAATCTGTAGAATTTTGGTTGGAAATCCATCTTACAAACCAAGTATTGGCAGACAACCATACGATATATCTCAGAATTGAGGATGCAGAAGACTCAGACCCGGATTCGCAAAGATTCTTTGACTTGCCAATTAGTATTGAGGTGGGTGAAGGAAACCCTGCTCTAAAGATTGTTCAGGTATCAGCCAATCAGGCAATGTTGCCGGGAGATACCACAGATTACACGATGAGATTGAAGAATGAAGGAAATACCGACATGCAGGTCGTCTTGAGTGCTGATTCCCCTGATGGTTGGGCCGCTACTGCCCAAAATCCAGATACTCAATCTTCATTGGTATTGGTTCCGGCATTTGACGAAATCACATTTACTCTCCAAGTCACTTCAGCATCAGATGCTCGGCACGGTGACTCCCACATAATCACGGTGGTTGGTCAGCCTCAATCTTTCACAACTGGTTACTCAGATGATTTCAATACTGAAAGTGAGGTAAAAATCCGAGTTGAGATAAATAGTCCCGTGATGAGAATAACCAATGAACTAGGCAATATGAGGACTACTACAATGTTGATGTTGGCTGGTTTTGTTATTCTAATAGTGGCAGCGATTGCAGGCCGGCGTAAGCGGGCTGATGCATGGGCAGAAGAAGAAGAAGAATACGAAGATGAGTTTGATGAAGAGTTTGACCTGCCTGTGGCGGTAACTGACATTGATTCTTCCGAGCAGCAAGAAGTCGATGAAGTCGAAGAGGATGATGATTTCCTGGATGATATCGAACTCGTGGATTGATTATCATTCTAGGTCGTCAATCAATGAAAAGTTATGAGTTTTGCATATTTGTGCTATCAAGAGGGTTCAAAAACTGTCAGCCATTGGAATAAGTCAAGGCTTGAGTTGGAAGCGTTGATGTTAGTGGCGGATCTTTACAGACTTTCATAGTACCTCAACGAAACCTAGGCGCCAAGTCTGACCCCAGGAGGGGTTGCTAATTGGCACAAAAAGAGGAAGAATCGAGAGTATTGATTGTGATTGACGGACCCAATGTGGGTATGAGTCATTCGACTAACAAATGGCCGGCATCTGCTAGCGGTATTGCCTCTGTTGCATTACATTATGCCGATTTGGGATATGATGTGCACGCCTTCGTGCCGCGCCATTTCCTCAATGATAAAAGTGGTAAACGTGGAGTGGATGACGCTTCTATTCTCCGCAATTTGAGGACTAAGGGATTGGTTGCTTCAGTACCTTCACAAGACCATGATGACGATTATTGGTTGCAGTTTGCTTGGCAGAAAGATGCCTATGTGGTGACAAATGACCGTATGAAAGATCATGTGGAAAAATATCCCGGAGATGACTCGGAAGCATTTTACAAATGGCGTGATGAAAGGGTGATTTCATACACCTTCGTTGGGGACGATTACTTCCCCAATCCTACTTTCAAACTCCCTCTACCTCCCGAAAAAAAGAAGGAAGTTGTCGAAGTAAGTAATAAGCCAGAAACTCCTAAAGTGTCTAATAAAAGTGATAGGCCAGAGAAGAAAAAGAAGAGTGTAGGCGCAAAACAAAAACCAAGTAGAAATATTTCTACCCGCCGATGTAGATTCGTATTTCGTGAAGTAGTAAGAACTAGACTTTCTAATAATTCGTTGA
>JASMAJ010000168.1 GCA_030754395.1 Candidatus Thalassarchaeaceae archaeon
TCTCTAGACACCATTCCTCATTGTCAGATGCCACCTCGTTGTTACAATACGAATCAACTGTGCTATCCTTTGCAAAAGCTACATCTCCAGTCCCATCAGAGAGACACTTCACCGCACCACCGTACCCATAGTATGGTGTACCTGATTCAGGAATCGATGAGTCCTCGCTGAAGAAGTTGTGAATAGTATCTCTAAGAGAACCCACATCCTCCTGATCTCCAACAACGCTAGCATATCCATTTCCAATTAGATATCCCATTGGAAGTAGCATTCCTGCTGACTTTAACCAACCTGTATGACAAGATGTCTTTCCCTCGAGTAGAGAAAATGGATCAGTTGAAGGGTCATCATCGAAGTGGGCTGCTGCCATCTCACTATCAGCCCTTACCCAAGCATGTGCCTCGTAGTATGTCCTTCCATCAGATTTCTGATCAGCAGCCATTGCAGCCAGTCCGTACTCTTTCCATCCGACCCAAGCCGCACCTCCATCCATTAGTGCAATATCAGCGTGTCCAAAACGAAGAGCCTCAATTATTGCCCCTTCGGAGTCAACACTGTAAAGTTCGACCTCAACTCCTAGTTTCTCAGCAAGATAATCAGCTAAGATCTGAGGGTTTTCATCTATGTTTTCGTAATCAGCCTTGACCTCAAATGCTATCCTGACTGTGTCAATAGTTGGAGTAGCCGTCTCATTGAGGTCGTACTTGTTTGTGTAATAGGCAGAGATACCAGGAATGTTTGATATCATTGATGAATAACTACCCAAGTGTTCTTCTGCATTAGTAGAAGTTATTCCAGGTGTGTTTAGGACATTTTCCAATATTAAGGATGCATCTGAATCATCACTCATACCTACAAGAGCATCTCTGACAATCTCCAGAACATTTGAATCCATAAATTCAGGATTGTACATAAAAGGGTGACTGGGTGATTTTCCAAACGCAGGAAGAGCAACATATTGATTCATCTCAAGGCACCATTCTTCGTTCTCAGTTGCAATTTCATTATTGCAGTAAGAATCGACAGTGCTATCCTTTGCGAAAGCCACGTCACCTGTACCGTCAGACAAGCACTTCACAGCACCTCCGTATCCGTAGTAAGGAGTGCCAGAATCAGGTATTGATGCATTTTCATTAAAGAATCCATAAATTGTATTCCTTAGTGTTTCAACATCATTCGGATCACCGATAACATTTGCATAACCGTGACCTATCAAGAAACCCATAGGCATTAGCATACCAGCTGACTTCAACCAACCGGTGTGGCAGGAAGTCTTGCCAGAGAGTAAGGCAAATGGATCAGTATAGGGGTTGTCATCAAGATGAGCCATGGCCATTTCGCTATCTGCACGGACCCATGCGTGTGCGTCGTAGTATGTTCTTCCATCTCCCTTCTGATCAGCACCAAGTACTTCTAAGTCATATTGTTGCCATCCAACCCAGGCTGCTCCTCCATCCATAATAGCAATGTCAGCATTACCAAATCTAAGAGCCTCAATCATAGCACCTTCTGAATCTACACTGTATATCGAAACATCATAATTCAACTTCTCGGATAAGTAGTCGGCAAGAACTTGAGGGTTCGCATCTATGTTGTCATAGTCTGCTTGAACCTCAAAGGCGATAACAAGTTCACCAACCGTACCATCGTCGTCATCATTCCCCGTACATCCCGAAAATATACATGAAATCATTAGTATTGTCATTATTCCTGCTAGTGCTCTGCTCTTCATTTTAGGTCGCCCTAAACTTCCGGTTGAAGATAGGTATGTAAAGTTTAGGGCAGCCTAAACTCTGCCTTTATTCTAATCTGGCTCTCGCTGGAATCGAGATAAAAATTGTTGTATAAAAGGTGGAAGAGCAGGGTGCCGAAGCACCCCGCCCCCCCGGGTTTTCCGAGTTTCTTAGGAGGTGATCCATCTGCAGGTTCCCCTACAGATACCTTGTTACGACTTAACCCTCCTTGTCGAAGGCAGGCTCGAATACCACATCTCGAAAGAGAGGCAGCCTCACCCACCCCCAACTAAGATGGTTTGACGGGCGGTGTGTGCAAGGAGCAGGGGCATATTCACCGCGCCTTTTTGAGACGCGATTACTACCTAATCCAGCTTCATGAGGGCGAGTTACAGCCCTCAATCCGAACTACGAACGGGTTTCGGGATAGCCGAGTCCTTTCGGTACAGCGGCCCATTGTCCCGTCCTTTGTATTGCGCGTGTAGCCCAGAGCATTCGGAGCATACTGACCTACCGTTGCCCTCGCCTTCCTCTGACTTCGCGCCAGCGGTCTCCCTATAGTCCTGTGATTACCGGAGTAACCTTAGCAAATAGGGATGAGGGTCTCGTTCGTTATCTGACTTAACAGAACGCCTTACGGTACGAACTGACGACGGCCATGCACTACCTCTCGAACAATCCAGCAAGCTCATCACACTGGCTTTCATTTGTCCGTCGGCTCTGGTGAGTTTTCCGGCGTTGAATCCAATTAAACCGCACAATCCTCAGGTTGCGGTGCTCCCCCGCCAATTCCTTTAAGTTTCAGCCTTGCGACCATACTCCCCCCGGAACCCAAAGACTTTGATTTCTCATAAGGTGCTGAAGGAGTCGTATAGATAACGACCTCCAATCTCTAGTCGGCATAGTTTATGGTTAAGACTACGACGGTATCTGATCGTCTTCGATCCCCTCACTTTCGTTCTTGATCAATGAAAACATCCTTGGCAAATGCTTTCGCAGTAGTTTGTCGTAACACAATCCAAGAATTCCACCTCTGACGTGTTAATACGAATGCCCCCAACTGTCCCTATTAATCATTATCTTA
>JASMAJ010000169.1 GCA_030754395.1 Candidatus Thalassarchaeaceae archaeon
AACGAATGGTACGATTGCAGGGATATCGATTAGATATGCGCAAGTCATTCCTAATGCAGTAACAGTTGCAGCCTCAAATAGACTCATCCCAGTGCTGGCGCATGCTATTCTAATTGCATCTAAGGAACCTCCTAACTCACGTACACGATTAGCAATGTGGATTGAGAAGTCAACACCCACTCCCACAAGGATTGAACCAATCATAACAGTAACTAATGAGAGACTAGTGTTATTCATATCCATAACCAACCATTGCATGAATACAGTGAATGCGACAGGAATAGTTGTTAGTATGGCATATTTAGCTGAACTGAATACGAGTCCTAGGGTAATTACAGTGAACAAAAGAGCGAAGCCAAGAGACGTCCATTGAGAACTTACAATCAATTGATTGACTTCGATTGTAACAGCGGCAACACCAACTAAAGTATCATCTTTAACATCTACAGAACTTCCATCACCTGCAAATGAATTGACCATATTTACTGCTTCTTCTGTTCTCTTTACATCCATAAATGGCATATCAATATAGATCAGACTTCTATCATAATCTGTTGATATGAAAAATTCTCTCATTTCTTTAGTCATGCTGTTGTAAAAGACATAAATTAGGAAGTTTTGTTCTTGGACTCCGCCTGATGGCTGTTGGTCAAGTACAGAAAGAGCCCACCAAAATGAACCGTTCCCAGATGCCTCTCTGTCTAATACAATATTAGCAACATCTTTAATTTCGTCTGGAATTATTTCATTTTCTTGGATTGGGTCATTAATTGAATCACCAGAAACATTCACGCCTACTGCAATTGCTTTCATTAGAAATACAATTGATATCGCAGTAGTCTGATTAATCGTGTTACATTTTTCTTCTAAATCTTCTATTCCTCTGAGATTCTCATAGGGGTCATTCATATCTTGGAAATCGGAACTTAATAATTCTGCAGAAGCACTAACGTCTTCTTCTATCAATAAGAATCCTGGTTGTCCTGCTTCAAATTCATCCGAATAGGTTTTCATCTTCTCTACTGCTTCAACATCCTGAGGCGCCATGTCAAGAAGATCAATATTCTCTTCTACTTGTTCTCGACTATATACAGAAGAAATCAACATCAAACTGATAAATACTGCAAGAGTGACTTTTGTCCAGTTTATTGGAAATGTAACAGCCTTAACGAAGATTTGAGGGGGTGGATGAGACGGCTTTTTCAAATCTAGTAACATTGTTAAATTGGGTACCATTATCATAGTCATAATATATACAACAACAATTCCCATTGCAAGTGAATATCCTACTGTTTGTATAGGTGCCATAGGGGTGGTGACCAGAGAAATAAATCCAATCACTGTGGTTACTGCCGAAAGTAATACAGCCCTTCCTGTTGATGACAAAGCTATTTTCATTTTTTCTTGAGGGGTTCCTTTTGCTTCAGCATAGCGATTGGTAATATGGAGCCCATAAGATACACCCAATGCAAGTACAATAGGTCCAACAATAATCACAGTCATCGTTACTTCATAGTTAGTCCAACCAATTATCCCCATAGTAATCCATACCGAGCAAAGAGTAGGTAAACCTGAAATAATGACTACTTTTATCCCTTGAACAAATCTAATACGGCCAGTTTGTAATAGGTCACAATGGAATAAAAATAAACCGAATGCGACCAGTACGACTCCTACGGGAAACACTGTCCAGAACAGATTGAATGACTCTTCTGTTACTGCATTTGTGATTGGAACAGGTCCTGTTAGTGTCATCGTCAGGTTCTTGGATTCCCAATCATTATCTTCCGATAATTGATTAATATCATTTTGAGTTTGCTCAATCAATTGTGAAATAGAAAGTGGAGCACCTGATTCATTCTTTAAATTATCAGATATTCCAATTATTATTACTGCTCTATTCCAATAACCCGCTTTCACTGCTTCTTTAATTCCATCTCCATCACTGTCTCTACCTACATCTCTAACTAATTTATCAAGAGCATTTGGTGGCATTTCATCTAGTATCTGATCAACTCTATCCTGCTCATCTGGAATTGAGTAATTTCCCAATAGGTCTGGATTTTCATTTACTGATTCATTAATCATCTCAGAAATTGAGTCATCACCTATTGCTTCCGAAATTGCGGAACCAAATGAAATCGCAACTCGTCCAGCACTAGAATTAACTTCTTTAACAACAGTGGAAATTGAAAGAACATAAATTACGTTATCTTCTCCTCCATCGTCCGTATTCGGATTTATTTTGTTTTCTACCATTTCTATTTGTTTAAGGACTCCATCAGTACTATCATCAGGGGTCTTTGGATCATCCACCCACGTAACATCTCCGTCTTCCGATTCAACATAAATTACCATGACATTTGTCGTCCAATCTTCCTCAACATCTGCCAGTAGTGCAGAGATTGGCGAACCTTGAGGGAGGTAAACTTCCAAATCACCATTGACATTCATTGAATCTTCTTTATTAGGGAAGGGGCAAAATCCATCTCTACAATCAATAATTCCAGATTCTATTGAGAAAAATCCTGTGACTACAAGGCATAAAACTACAGTAAACGCTGGGAATTTTGTTAGTAACTCTGTTGCATCCATTCGGGCTGAGATTCTACTGAATTTATTTTTCATAACTCTAGATTTAGTTGGCAAAAAATTCTTGTCACGCCCATCTATATTGGTTACAACATCACTGACAATTGATTTAGCCCTACCCACAACTTTCTGGGCGATGTTGCCTTTATCGCCCTCATCGTCGATACCGCTCACACTATCACCTAACATGGTTGTGCATACAGTCGGGACTTGAA
>JASMAJ010000016.1 GCA_030754395.1 Candidatus Thalassarchaeaceae archaeon
CGGTATACCCACTATTTGGATAAGGATTCATTGATTCACGAGAGATTGTGGCAGTCGAGTTTAATGTTATATTTTCTTGAGTTGTCTGAACGGATTCAACCCAGCCTGAAAGTGGGACGCTGACTTTCAGTGTGAAATTATCTTCAGGCCACTGAATCGGCAGAAGATCACGACTCAGAGTAAGGGTTGCATTTACTTGGATTAATCGTCCGTCTTCGCCGGGTAAATTTGTAATAATTGTAGATTCACCCTGTTCGGTATATCCATTGTATTCATGTTCTATTGTTTGCTCTTCCCAAACAATATTGAAAATTCGTTTAATCACTGTAAGATGCCAGATTTTTTTGGTTACCGCACCTGTGTCATCAATAACCATTAACATTCCACTCATGTTTCCTGATTCAGCATAAGAAATCGTAATTTTATCGTTGTTATCATCAGCATCATTTGTTGAATCCCCATCATTGTTTGAATCAAAACCAAGGTTGAGATCCCACATGAATTCAACAGGAGCGCCTTCAAAGTCAAAAGATTCTGAGGCATCTAATGTTGCGCTCTCATTCGTACGGACGAAATTAGGCATTTCTAATACAATAGTTGGTGGAGAATTAACAAAAATAGTGACACTTGCTCTATCACTCTCACCTTGATCATTGAAAACTTCGACTTCAACATCATAATGACCTGGTTCGGTAAAAGTATGGAAGGAAATACCTACAGTAGTAGTCCTATCTTCGCCATCTCCAAAATCCCAAACATATTCATCAATTATTGTCGGAGATGGTGTTGAAGATTGGCGAGCATCAAAATTTACGGTTTCTCCTACATCAACTGACATCTGATCGGCAGACACAACAGCGTTAGGGGTAGTTGAAGAAATACCGGAACATCCGGCCAATGATGTTGTTAGCAATAGCGCTGAAAAAACCAGAGTAGTCAGTTCTCGCTGTTGCATCAAGGTTACTGGCACAACTGAACACAAATAGCCATGACGGGTTCAGAACTGATTCAGATAGAGTTCATGGAGGGTCACTTACGGGGTCGGACATGGTCGGCGATATGTTGTCTGGGTTCAGAGTCCTTGGCTTCGATTTAGAGACGACCGGACTCGATGCTCGTAAGGAACGTATTGTTCAGTATGCATTGATTGGTAGTGATATAGATGGATCTCATATTAATCTAACTTCACTGGTAAACCCTCGAAAATTAATTCCCATTGAATCAACAAGAATACACGGAATATCTGATGACGATGTCAAAGAGGCTGGCTCTTTCGAAACCCATGCAAAACAAATCTGTGAGCTTGTTGAGGGCTCTGTAATTGTTGGCCATAATGTGGCTCGATTTGATTGGAGATTTCTTGAATTAGAATGTATGAGGGCAGGTGTTGAACCTCCTGTTCCTCGAGCTATTATTGACACACTAGCCATCGCGAGAAAACTAAGAATCCCTGGAAAACATGCTCTTGGTCCTCTTTGTGCGAGATTTGATATTAGTATAGATAGAGCGCATACTGCCGATGCAGATGCTGGAGCAAGTCTTCTACTATTGTGGAGCATGATGAAAAATTATCCTAATAATTTCCGTGGTAGCATTGATGATTTAGAGGACATGGTAATCGGAAAAAAATTAGACAATAATATGGGTCCTGGGATACAAGATTTAGAGCCTATACAAGGAACAAATGGAAGATTGAGGATGTCGGAAGATGGAGTGGTGGTGGCATTCGGAAAACATCGAGGAAGAACTCTCAGAGAACTTGAGAAAATTGACCCGCGTTATGTTGACTGGCTCTGCTCACCATCATCTCCAATTCCTTCAAAAATTGTATCGGAATTAGTTCGTAACGAACGTGAATAATCACGAGCATGTCCCTCAAGCAAGGGGCTCCATGGTAGTACCTCACACCAATCACCAAGATGAGCCACGCGCCCATCCATTCGTGCGCTCCCTAGGAAAATTGGCCCTTCATGTCCCGAATCTAATAGCTCAGACATTTGAGTTAGTGCTTGATCTCGGATAACTGCTCCAAACTTATGATCAGAGCCAGATACTTCACCCTCATCACCAACTGGAGGGGTTCTTTGAAACAATGCTGCACCTGCATCTCTATCAAAGCGAATAACGTTGACTACTTCATCTCTGAACATATGACCTGGAGATAGTAAACCATCACGTCTACCGGCCCACCAAATTGGACACCAAGCCTTCCACTCACACCATCCACATTGTTGTTCACCGGGTGTTGCTTCCAAAGGTGTGTTCGATGGCCGCATCCCTTCCCATGCCTCTAATGCCGGCTCAAGGACGGATGGACCATCGGCGACATGTATTGTCTGATTCGCTGAATACCATCCTTCTGCTGTAACTTGTGGGTGATTGGGATTATTCTGTTTCAATAAATCTCGATAAAATCGTAATTGGCGACTGACTTTTTCATTCAAAGAAGGACTAGGTGGCCTTCCTGTCTTCAAATCTGCTACAATCCAACCGCGAGATTCGCCTTTCGCATCAATATCTGCGACTAATAGGTCAAGACGGCCCATCATTCGGCCACATTCTGAGACTAATGTTCCTTCATTAGCCAAAACTATTGATTGAACCTCTTTCCAAGTCGCTACGCTAACTTCAGAGAAATTCTGAATCTCAACTGTAGATTTTGAAAATAGAATATTGAGAGCCCCTATTAGGCCATCATGTGCCTTAGTAATTTGTTCATCTTTCCATCTTGGATGTCTTGGTGTTCCGAGAAAATTATCCTTCTCTATTTGCCAATGACGATCGAGAACTGCCTTAGCGGTTGCAGGGAGCCATCCAACCTCATCATCGTCTCTTTCCAAAAGGTTGAGATTGCACAAATCTTCTACTGAATTGTGAACTGCATTTCCTAAGGCAGCAGGCATACTGGCCTTTCGAGGTAGGCCTTGACGAGATAACCAGTATTTACGCGGACATTCTTCAAATCTATTCCAAGAAGAAGGAGATAATTGGTGTGCAATAAAGCCCTCTTCAGGTTCTTGAGTACTGCCCTCGGCCTCCGTCATACTCGCTCTGTGAAGGCCAAGGATTAACAGCATCTCGGTCTGCTTAGTAGCAATGAGCGGTACTCCTGTGGTCGCTGTAGATAGTGATTTGAATTTTGAAGATGCTCTTGTTGTGACTTGTTTCCCCTCGACTGGATTCGTTAGTAGTATTGTAGCACACTTCCTCGTTGACCGGCTAGGTTTGAAATTTGCAGGAGGTGCAAGAGGTCCTGGGCTACCGCCTGTTTGCTTGGTTCAGGAAGGGAAACCACTCCCTCCTCTGCGATTCTACGCAGGTGAGCCTATTTGCAATGTTGAACGCTGTGATAAAATTGTACTAATCGCTTCGGAAATCCAGGTGACTGCAGAAATGAGTCTGCCAATGAGTGATGCAATTTTAGATTGGGTTGAAGAAAATGGAGCCGCTCAAATGATAATGATTGATTCATATTCTCACGGCCCCGAACAATCGCACTCAATCTTTGATGATGATGAATCTGATGAGTCATTACTGGGAATAGCATCTACTGATGCTGCACATGAAGTACTATCTAATTTGGAGGTTCCAATGCTGAAACATGGTGTTGTAGCCGGAATGACTGGCGTAATGCTCGGTGAATGTAGAAGAAGAAGAATAGATGCAATGGCGATTATGGCCGAATCTGGTGATGAAATTGCAAATGGAGCAATACCTGATGCTAGAGCAGCAGCTAGGATTATCAAAGCCTTGGATGGATTACTACCTGCAATTAAATTGGATCCTGAACCTTTGTTGAAAGAAGCGCAGAGAATTGAAGAACAAATTCGTGAAATGATGAAAATTCAACTGAATAATCTTCAGAAAGAGAAGAGTTCGGGTGAGAGTTCAGCAATGTTTGGGTGATTAATAATCGCCTAGAGACATCTGCTGAGATGAATCATCAATTTCTTCTGTAATTTCCCTCTGAATCTGTGAGTCGGAATCGAGTAATGACTGCAACTCAGCCTCACTCAATACTTTGACTTCTAGTCTGCGGGCCTTTTCCAACTTCGACCCTGCTGATTCTCCGGCCACAAGATAGTCCAGTTTTCCTGAGACGGTGGAAACAACCTTTCCACCTGATGACTTAATCATCAAGGCAATCTCTTTCCTAGATCTAGACATTGTACCAGTAATACAAAATGTCAATCCGAGAAGAGAACCGGTTTGTTCAATCATTTCAGTACTAGTAATAGTTAGTACCTCGGATAAATCGGTGACCATTTCTCTACGTTCAATTAATCCATCAATAAATGACCTAGCAACCGTTTCTCCTACTCCATCAATATCGACTAGAGTTTGAACTGCGGATTCAGGATTATTCAAAACCTCAAACAATTGTTCTATTGTTCCAATTTGTTGAGCGAAACCTGTGGCTAATTCAGGCCCTATGCCAGGTAAACCAAGGGCTGAGAGGAATGTGGCAAGGTCAATTAGACGAGTTTCTTCAATCTGTGAGATAATGTTCGCTGCAGACTTCGAACCCATTCTCTCGAGTCTTTCGATATCTGAGTGTTGGAGGCGATATAGATCAGGTAGATTGGATACCAATCCTCTTTCGCACAATGATTCGGCCAACTTTTCACCTATACCATCCATCTCAAGAGAACGAGCCCAGTAGAGAATTGCTCTTTCCAATCTAGATGGGCAATTGAGATTAAAGCAGCGAATAAATGCCCCATCTTGTTCTAAATTTGTTGAGCAACGAGGACAATGATTAGGAATTATTACTTTCTGAGGTGATGGTAGATTTTCAACAAAAGGAGTTCCATCAGCATGGCTTCTATTTGCAAGATCTGTTTCATTGGCTTGACCTAATACTTCTATTATCTTGGGAATCACGTCACCTCGGCGAACTATTCTAACTCGGTCGCCAATGCTAATTCCAAGTCTATGAATCTCTCCTGCATTGTGCAAAGTTGTATTTTCTACAGTTACGCCAGAAACAGTAACTGGCGCAACCCGTGCCACAGGAGTTACGGTGCCAGTTCGTCCTGTTTGCCAATCAACCCCCATAAGAACAGTTGATGCTTCTTCAGGAGGAAATTTCCAAGCAAGAGCCCAGCGAGGGTGGTGTGCCGTTTCGCCAAGTAATAGTCGCTTGTCTAGGCGATCTAATTTGAAGACTACACCATCAATTTCCCATGGTACTGAATCTCGATTTTTAGCCCAATGAGCTGTCACCTTTAGCAAGGCATTTGACACCTCTTGGTCATCTGAGCCTTCAACAATCTCGTTACCAGCTACAGTGATGCCATTTGTTGAAAGCCATTCATTTGCTTCTGAATCATTAGTGAAACCGGGGGGTTCAGGACTATCGGGGTGTCTATGCTCATTTTCTGGAAACATGACTCCATAAGCATAGAAATTGAGGTCGGCAGCGTCGCCCTTGCCTGATTCGATTTTCTTCTGACGTAGACTACCCGCGGCAAGATTACGTGGATTTGGAGCAATTTGTGCATATTTGGAATTGAAGATGTCGAGAGGCATGACAACTTCTCCCCTGACATGACAATCACCGTCCCAATCGAGTGATTCAGGAATATTAGAGACCCGGCGAGCATTTGCAGTCACATCCTCGCCTCGCTCACCATTCCCACGAGTTGCTGCACGTACCAAACGTCCTCGACGATATTCCAAAGAAAGAGCCGAACCATCGAGTTTGGGTTGACAGACAAATTGCCTACCGTGGGCTGTGGTTTCAGCAACAAAATGTGCAACCTCTTCATCCTCAGTGGCTTTGTCTAAACTACGCATTGGGAACAGGTGGTCTACTTTGACAGAACCAGGTGCTGGGTCTGAACCCACTTTGTTTAATTGCGGATGAGACGGAGATAATTGCTTCAATTCATCAACCATCGCATCAAATTCTGCATCTGTAATCTCCGGAGTTGCCTCATTATAATAGAGATCTGAATGATAAGAAATGAGTCCTGCGAGCTCATCGATGCGGCCACTTTGAGCCCACTCGTCCGAGCCCTTCGGAATCATGATTCGGCAGACAAGGGGGGGGCCTAAAAGGTGCCCTTTTGGAGATTTAAAATCGCTTTCACTGAGATGAAAATGGTGGGCCAGCCAGGATTTGAACCTGGGTCGCGCGACCCCCAGCCGCGAAGTATAGGCCAAGCTAACCTACAGGCCCCGTGTGTAATTCATCTGTGCAAGGTTCTTGTCAAAGCCTTGCCGGATGAGAGTTTTAGTTCTCTCGAGCAATGCTGAATGGCGCAATTTCATCGATTAGATCGATATGGCCAACATACATTCTTCGGCAGCAATAGCGCTCAAGGCCAATATCGTCGAGAACTTTCTGGGGGTCCTCGCCGGCATCGACTGCGGTCTTGTATTGGTCATAGAGGTGTGCGACAACCTTGCCGCAACTCCAACATCGTACTGGAATAAGCATCTTTGATCACCTGTAGGACTTCTGCCATTTCTTTCGAGCGCCACGACCCATTTGGTGCTTTGCTTCCTTACGTCGTGGATCATTGACTAATAAACTGCGATCAAAACGGAGGTACTCATCACGAAGTTCCTCATCGATTCCTTCCGCTCCACCATTGTAGTGAACGAGACCACGCGCGATAGCGGTACGAATTGCATCAACCTGACCCATCTGGCCACCACCTTCGACATCTACTACAACATCGACATCAGTAAGACGATTCATCGCCTCTGCAATTTGGACCGGTTCGAGCGCCTTTCGGCGAGCAAGAGCGGGTTCCATGATATGGATTGGCTGGTGATTTACGCGAACTCTACCAGCCCCTTTGCGCACTGTTGCACGGGCGACTGCGGTCTTTCGCTTTCCACTCATATTGACTACCTTAGCCTTCTTCTTAGCCATTACTGGTCACCTCCCCATCGACGGGAATCAACGCCCAAATGAGCGCTTATTTCACCAAGTCGAACGAATTTCTGTGGTAAATTACGCTCAAAGGATTCTGTTTCTCCCCAAGCGTGCCCCTCTGGTAAATCATCCCCTGCTAGATTAGCAGGAGTTCCTATCATAACTCGGAGGTCTCGTAGTGAGTTCCTTCCACTGCTATTCTTTTGGTAAGGTAACATTCCTCGAACCGTTCGCTTTAGTATTTGGTCGGGCATTCTTGGGAAGAATGGTCCCTTCCTTGGATGATTCAATTTGTACTTCTTATCGTAACGGAGGAATACAGCTGTTTTAGGTCCTGTAACAATTGCTTTCTCTGCGTTGACAATAATGACTCGAGTCTGGCCACCGGCTTTGCGGGCGGTCAGTAATTCACTAGCCACATGGCTAGCAAGACGCCCCAATATCTTGTCAGATGCATCAAAGACGAGGGTACTTGCTTCAGCCAAGGATCCTCACCCCCTTTCCATCTGGGTTTTCATTCATCAATTCACGGATAGTTAAAACTCGTCCGCCTGCGTCTTCAATTTTGGAGCGGGCTCCAGTACTGACACTGTAGGCGGCGACACTAGGCTTACCGGACACTGTGCCACTGCCTAGCAACTTACCTGGGACAAGGACGAAATCCTCATCCGAAGCATGGCGCGACAATCGGCTCAAGTTCGGTTCTGCCCAGTTGCTTCGGCTCCTCTCGAGCCTCTGCGCGACGTCTCGCCATAGTGCAGAACCGGTTGACCTGCTCTGGTCCTTTAAATCGCCGATTAGGGCGATTAGGGCCTGGTTGGTCTTTCTCGTATTCTTACTCATATAACTCCCTCGACGTTTGCTTGGGTAGCGCGCCCACCTGACCTCCTGTTATGAATGCTGCGGGTTGCCCCTACGGGGCATTGCGGCGCAGTACCCGAGAAGAGGAAGAAAGGGACGAATTGTCCCCTTCTTTCCTCAACCTCGGGTCAGTATCAAATTCGGAATCCCGACTCATCATTAGAGTCGTCATCAATACCAGCAATTCGCTCTATTCCCTCAGAGTCAATGAAGGCCCCCGCTTTAACTACAGAGCCATAGAGTCCTGATTCATTCGATGCTGTTCGGTTGAGCATTCCTTCACCTAAAGAGATGCTCATGTGGTTGATAATAGATTGAAGAGCAGAAATTGCTCTATCGCGCTGATCGGCACCAATCTCATGATCAGAATACCGAGCTTCTTCAAAGAGAGAGAAGAAGACATCAAGATCTTCAGGAGGAGCGATTCCCGAAAGCATTGAATTAACAGCGTCCTCAAACTCTCTTGTGGTTTCATACACCTTCTTCATCGCACCTCTACTACGGAAGAATCGAACTAAATCTTTGTAACACTTGAATATAGTTTCAATATACTCATTGGATGCCTTGAGAGACATCAATGAATCTGTGAGGATTCCGCGTAATATTTCGATACGGCGGCGTTCGACATAATTCCGATACATGATTGCACCAATTAAAGCCGCAAAAGACAGGGCGATGCCCAGAATTGTCATTGCTTGCCAAGTCCAGAAACTAGTTTCACCAGCAGTAATCGGATCCCCAAGGAATATTATTGGAGTATTATTGAGATACTTTTCTTCAAATTCGTGATTTCCTTCGAAGAATACTATTACCCTCCATTCACCATTTTCCACACATGGTCCACCTTTACTGCATTCAAGCTCTCTAGGAATATCTTTTCCGAAGTATTTGAAACTGAACTCAGCCACACCAAGTTCGTCAGTATATGGCCTCTGTATATCTTCAGTAACCCATTCGCTAGCAGCGGCATCCCAATATTGTAGAGTAAAGGTGACTGACTGATCCGCGACTGCTAAATCAATTCGGTCACGAAGGATTGCGACTGAACCATTAATCCACTCATCTATTAGATAGCCATCTGGATCTGACCAGTGGTCTTTCAGTAGAATATCAACACGACTGCGGACTAGAACTTCAACATCGATGTAAGAGCCGTTGATTACAGGAGTAGTTTCAGCCCTACAACCACCAGGGAGTTCTTTATTCGGTTCATATGCAATACGAACGGTTCTGAATCCTTCCATATGCTCTGCACTAGGTTCAACCCCACGGCGACTTGGATTATCATCGGGGTCACCACTAAACCAAGAAATCTCACCAGTTCCATCTTGGGTTATTGAAGTGGCTATTGGTCGTGTATTTGTCTCCGGGTCAAAGTAAATATTCAAGCACTTTCCGCCGATTTGATTTCCATTCGCCTGTTTCAATGTTGCATTAATGTGGAATGATTCCTTAAGATAGAGTTCTGGAATTTTGGAGCCATTTTGGAATTCGTACTCGTCAAAACCATATCGATACGGGCCTATTGCGTCAACTTCAAGAGTTGAATTAGAGAATACGGGGAATAATCGCGTCGTGCTCGAATTTTTATAGCGATATCGATCATTATTCTCATAAGAATTGAATTCAATATTCACCCGAGCTTGCCCTGCCTCTACGCCAGAGAGTGGGCATACGATAGCAAAGAAACCATTAGAATCTGAAACACCAGGAATACATCCAGAAACACCTGTTTCAGAATCAACCATTTCATATGTTACTCTAATTGCACGATTTGAAAGATTGCTTCCCAATTCATCTATTAATTGTCCAGTAACCACCATTGGTTTCTCAATTGGTTGTCCTGTGAGCGGGTCAATTTCCGATGTGTAAACAATTTGATCATCCACATTTAGAGTAGTTCGGCCTATCAAACTGAATCCATCGACTTGGAATTGCATTACTTTACGGTAATGATCGCTACTTACAATCAAAACACAAGGATCCCAAGCCCCAGATGTGCTTAGAGCATCGGCATCAAGTGGTTCGCAGCCTTCGTTAGGGAGATTCTCTTCAAATCTCAAAATAACATTTACAGGTCCAAATCCATCAGGTAGGAATGACTGCGGATCATCGCGCAGTAACTGAGGATCTAGCTGCATCTCATGGTGTATAGAACCAGCATTAGGACATAATGTTTCGATAATTTGTCTATGTGTCCGGTCTTCAAAGTCAGTTCCTTCCATAATTACAAGAACCTTTCCGCCGTTAGTACCACAACCATCCAACGCTTGACCTGAATCCTTAATCAAAGCAGTACGGTTGTCATCAGTAACTTGAGCTGTGAACTCCCAAATATCTCCACTATAACGAAGGTTGGGTGTTGTGTTTTGTAATTGTAAATAAGTTCGTGAAACCACAGAAAGTTCAAGCTGCCCACTTACTCCTTGATGAATTGGATCGCCTGGGTAATTATAACTCAAAGTGAAATTTCCAAGCTCATGATTCGACTCTATTGATAAGTTTATTTTGAAATATCCTTGAAGATCAGTTTCAACTATTCCGTTACTTCCATCGGCCGACCAAGCATAATTAATTTGTGAATTACGTAATGGTTGCAATGAGTTGTCGAGCAATTTGACATCTATTGAACGGTTCTGGCCTCGATATAGCCTCGGTTGAAGTAATTCTTGGAATTGTGTTGTTCCGATAACTGAGACATTCAAGAAAGCTCCTGTGGAGGCAAGTACAGAAGTCTGATTACCTGTAAAGTAGTAATTAGAATTAGTGAAATCTGCGCGGATTCCATATTGACCTGCAGCAAACTGAGAGTACCAAGTCCAATTGTAATCAAAAGTCGCTACGCCATTTATCATCTGAGGTGCTCGCGCAAATCCAGTCTCTTGAGTGCCTGAAAATATTCCATTATGGTCAACATCAACTTGGAGAGTCATTGGATCGTGTGGCCAAGGAGTCATTGTTCGGTTCCAAACACTTCCAATTACTCTCAATTCCTCTCCCGTAAACATTTCAGGGACCACTTCACAACGTACGATACTGTCGGGATTGTTTGGGTCGACTGCCCCGCAAGGTGGAACATTAAAATCCCCTCCATTTTGCATAGAAATTCGCCAA
>JASMAJ010000170.1 GCA_030754395.1 Candidatus Thalassarchaeaceae archaeon
AAACTCAAGAGTTTAGGATCTATATTATTGAACAAAGGTGCTGATTTAATTGATTATGGCTTAGGATACGCTAAGTACCCTGCTGAGGGTTTAGCTGATGAGATAGAAAATAGGATTCAGGCAATACTAGACAATCATATACACGCTACTCGTGACGCAATGTTCAGTAATCTCATATTTTCTTTATTCCCTCTATTTGTTCTTAAGATTCTACCAGAGCTTGTTGGATAATTTTCTTCTCACTTGGTGAGGCTAGCATTATCCAAGCCAATCCTAACATGATTTGAACCAATCCAGTTAGGGCAATAACCTCAACTAGGTCCAATAATTCGTTTTCCATTATTAGCCCCGCTGAAAGTGCCGATATCCCCATCATCACAGTTATTACGAAGTGATCGGTTCCCGCAACTCTGCCTCGCCATTCATCGTCAGATCTCTTCTGTAGTAAAGTGGTTGAAAGCACCCAATTCAGACCACTTGCAGCATGAGAGAAGAATACCAGTATCAGAATAATTTCCTTCCAATCGGCTGGATTTTCTTGTCCTACAAAATACGCAACAGCGATGTAAAATGTTCCGCATACCCCTACTGCAATTCCAAGTAAATATGGTATCAAACGTGGGTTACTCATTAGTGATCTTCCGGCCAGTGGGCCGAATCCACTACCAAATCCTCTAGCCATGAATAGAATTCCAACCCCTGCTGCAACTTCTCCAAATCCAACTTCCATTCCGATTAGAACGAGCAAAAATACCTGAGCACCTCCTCCTGAAGCCCACAGTCCTTTGGCAAATATCACTCTACGAAGCGATGGCAGAGATAGAATATATTTCCACCCTGAAACAATTTCTCCAACTATTAATTTCGGAGTAGCACTCTTTCTTTCTGATACATCAGGACCACCTGTCGGTAATGTCATGATTGTGAAAGCTGCCACGACAAAGGTCACTGTATCTATCCATAGAGCTGTATTAATGCCAAATTGAGATATCGTCAAACCACCGATAGCAGAACCTATCCCTAATGCTACAGACCAACCACCTGAGGCCAGAGCATTTGCAGTCAGTAACTCTTCTTCGTTGCAGATATTTGGTAGATAGGCGTATTCAGCGGGGTCAAATACAGCTCTAGCAGCCACCATCACAACAGCTAGAATATACACAGAAGTCAGGCTCTCTAGTAGATTGAAAACAA
The DNA here is from genome assembly GCA_030754395.1 of Candidatus Thalassarchaeaceae archaeon. Classification (GTDB taxonomy): domain Archaea; phylum Thermoplasmatota; class Poseidoniia; order Poseidoniales; family Thalassarchaeaceae; genus MGIIb-O1. Next base: position 1,195 of record JASMAJ010000170.1, read on the forward strand.
GTACAATTACGAGCACTACTAGAGAAGCAATATTTGCACCAAACATCAATCCCTTACGCGAATATCTGTCAGCAAGCATTCCTGTAAATGGAGTAACTAGTGCTAGAGAAAAACTCCTAGATGCGAGAACACCAGCAATTGCAAGAGGAGAATTGTCACTAGCCTCTCCAGCTAGCATAAACAAGGCAATTACAGTAAACCAATCTCCTATGAATGAGATTTCATTTGCAACAAATAGTCTTCGAAAAGACCTATTTGTCTTGAGCAACTCAAGGTAGCCCACTCCCGTCATCAGACATCCGCGTGGTCAATGCACTATGATAGTCGCCCTTCGTAAGAGAAGCAATAAGATGGAACCAGTTGGACTCAACACATGGTCGAGGACAGACTGGTCTGGATTGATCTTGAGATGACTGGACTTGACCCAGATGAAAATACAATCATCGAGATAGCAACGATTGTCACAGAAGGAGATTTGTCGATTGTAGCAGAAGGACCAAACTTGACAATCGATGTTGGTGAGGAAGAGTTAGCAAAAATGGATGATTGGAATGTATCTCACCATACTGAGAATGGTCTTCTAGATAGAATCACTGAAGCAGGTGTATCTATGGATAATGCAGAGCAAGCGACTCTTGATTTCCTTCGACAACACTGTGTTGAAGGTGCTTCTCCACTTTGTGGGAATACTATTAGTCAAGACCGCCGATTCCTGAGAAGATATATGCCTGAATTACATGATTTCTTCCATTATCGCAGTGTCGATGTGACGAGTATCAAGATTCTTGCACGAAGTTGGTATCCAAATGTAATGAAGTGGAGAAAAAACTCAGGTCACAGAGCTCTCGATGATATTCGTGGCAGTATTGAAGAATTAGAATATTATCGTGAACACCTATTCGTCAATGATGATGAGTGAATAAGATACTATTCAATAGCCTGGCCTTGGTTATTTGTGATTACTAGATTCACCCCAAGACCAGATCTATGGTAACAAATTATCTCTAAACCCATGATTAGATGTCCAGTACGAGCCCTACCTATGGCTCCTGAATCATCTAAGTCAGCCAGAGAACGACGCACACCTCCTATATCATCGAACCATGGTAGAAAACCTTCTGGAAAGAAACGAATTCCTAGAATCATGTCAGTTCCATCAGTCCACTGAGAGGCATCCGCATCTGCTTCACTAGGCAGGGCGGGTGCATTTGGATGCGTGTGTAACCAATGTGTGAAGCGCCCTCCTCTCAAACCTCGTTCATCCGAGAAGAATTCATCCACCCATTCTTCTGGAACATGATGTACTTCAAACGAATCACCTCGATTGACTAGATGTGGTTCCCCTAGAACATACCCCTGTCCTTCAAACAAATTCACCTCTGGTTGAACTCCTGAGTATTTTTCTTCAACTTCATTTGGATTTGGGTATTGATGGTTGGGGTCCATGCCGACAAGAATTTCATCAGGTAGAGATTTGAATGTCCAGTCAATAATGGTGTCAAGATTATCAACAGGCATCAGAAGAACAGCCGCGTAAGAATCCCTATTTCTCAGAGATTCA
>JASMAJ010000171.1:0-2468 GCA_030754395.1 Candidatus Thalassarchaeaceae archaeon
ATTTCGAATTTCATAATCAGGATGTCCCATGATTATGTTTGCCGTGGTAGTTTTACCACTACCATTTCTACCCATAATTGCATGGATCTCACCAGCGGGAATTGTTAGATTAATTCCTCTTAGAATTGGAACATCATCGATTTCAGCATGTAGATTTCTAATCTCAAGTACCGGCTTCTCTAATGACATTCAGGCTCCCCTCGATTTACCCCAGACTATACCCCTTTTCAAACCGACCATCTTAGATGGTCGTGGAAATCACTGACTGTGAGACGGTCAATCAGAAGTAGGGGATGCATGACCGAACCTCATGGGCGATGAAGACGAGTTGGCATCTGCTTACCGTCTTCAGATTGAATCTGCAATTTCTAATGAAGCACAAAAAAGAATTGCTGAGAAGCATAATCCCGAAGAACTTCAGAGACTTAGAGAATTATCTATAATTTCATTATATCGTACAGAAAATCCTGATTTAATCCCCGCTTTAATGTCTAGACTAGGTTCTGTTAGAGCAGCATTAGACGGACATGGTGGTGGTTTGCTAATTTCATCCATTTCAGAAGAAAAACTGAATTCAGGATTGCAAGTAATTTCTCTTGTAATCTCACTTGATGGTGCCTGTATTTCTTGTGGTGCAGCTCCTGGGACATTAAAGGGCATTCAAGATGATTTATTGATGGATGATGAGATAGTATCAATTCAATTTGATTCGTCAATGCTAGACTGGTTTGACGAGATACAACGAGAATTCATCCTCAAATTTGGAGGCGTAAGTTTCGTTGAGGTTTGATTATGGCTGAAATCAACCGTCTCGATGCTCTACGTTCTGCTCATGTTGAAGATGTAGAACGACGCTCTGTTCGACATAGCGTAAGGGTTGAAGATTATCTTGAAGTATTACATGAGTTGGAATTAGTTGAAGGGCAAGCCAAACCGGCTCGAATTGCTGAAATGCTTGCAGTATCTCGACCTTCAGTAACAAAGATGCTGAAGAGATTGGATGAAGATGGGCTAGTTGAATATGTAAGATATCAGGGTGCTAGTCTTACCAATCAGGGCCGTAATAATGCAATTTCTTTACGCGAAAGACATGGATTGATTGTGCGGTTCCTTAGAATTCTTGGCGTGGATGAAAAGACCGCCCACGCAGACACAGAAGGAGTCGAACATCATCTCGCCGAATCAACTCTCTCTGCTCTTCGTGAATTTGTTGAGAAGGCCGAGTCCGATCCTAATTGGTGGGATTCTAGACTAAAGTGACTGAAGAGTCTTGATGGCACTGGGGGCTAGCCCTAATACTGCAAGTTCATCTCCCTCTATTACTCGAGTATCTGAAGCAGCGGCTCCTGCAATATCGTATGCACCGGCCTTACCTTGCCAAGAATCACTCGAAATTAGTTGCATAATTCTCTCTTCTTCCAATTCATTGAATTCAACAATTGCCGATTCGGTCCAAATATTAGTCGTCCAACCTCCGTGCAGTTTGTATTTTCCAGTTCCACCTGGTGGGTAGATGATAGCAGTTGATGACCATACTCGATGTCTATTACCGGAAAGCCGTAACAACATCGCCAATGCATGCTGCTCATCATTAGGCTTACCAAGTGGCATCAAGGGGTCATCAGGGTCTGTAACAATCGTATCTGCTACCAAAATAAAGTCGAAATGGACTTTTCCAGACTGCCTACTTATCTCCATTTCCTCTACAGCAGCATGAGCTTTAGCTAAACAAGTATATTCCACCTGTTCTTCAACAGGTGCACCCCATTTTGGTTTTGGTTCTTCGAAATGTAAAGGTCGTGTAGTAAGTTCTAGATTTTGCATGTGTTTTTCGAACCATTCTTTGCGTCGCTCAGATGCGGAGGCAAGTAGAATATGTAGCAATAAAGCACCTCACATGTCTATACGTATTGCACAAATTGGGCAGCGAGTCACTGTCAATTCTTTTGACACTTCAAAGCGGCTTGAACATTCAGGACAAATCACTGGTCTATTCAGGGGAGTTAATTCGGGTAAATCCAACTCTTGTAATTCTTGATTCAAAGCAGGAAGTGGTTCTGCAACGACTTGTTCCGGAACAATAGGTGGAGTATAGGGAGTCGTCATTTCAGCCACATTAGATCTCATTTCCCGTCTAATTCTTCTGGAGCTTCTTGTAGCTGTGGGTTCATTTTCAACAATTTCTACAAGTGAAGAAGTATCCTCTGGCTCTACGGAAATATCATCTTCATCAATAACGTCAACTACATCCTCTTCAAGCATCACAGAACCCTTTGCTTTCTTCTTTCTTGAGCCACCCATCCAATTTACAGCACGAACTGCTAATGCCCCAAGAACAATAGTACATAGCAGAAGAATTGCAAGAGCAATTCCCCCTAATAGAATATTGAAAGACCCCTTATCTAGTTCAAGAGTAATCCTCAATTGTTCTAGAATATCTACAGGTCCGTTATCTTGAGGAGAATCAT
>JASMAJ010000171.1:2478-2734 GCA_030754395.1 Candidatus Thalassarchaeaceae archaeon
TCATCGAAAATTGTACTTATCTTCCATCCTTGGCTTGAATAGTGAATTATAGCAGTCTCACTCCCAGATGGTGCTCGATTCATAGAGTGAATCCATCCGGTCCTGACTTTGTCCGAGATAGCGATCCAGTTTTCTTCAGCATTTATCATCCCATAGTGTATCTGTGGCCCATTCGGACCAACCATGTCGTACATTATTTGAATGCCCCGAGAGGATTCTTGGAACATCACATTGGACATACCAAGGGCGTCAATAA
>JASMAJ010000172.1 GCA_030754395.1 Candidatus Thalassarchaeaceae archaeon
TAATTTGTCCAAATACATACCTGAATATATCCCCCTCGTAAAAGGAGGGGAACCCGGGTCACTTTGCTCAATTACAGGTGTTTTTAACTGATTTAGTGTGGATTCACTAGGGTTTGCACTACGCCCAGTATGCAGACCATCCTCTTCTCGCAGTGTATCCATCTAAACCGTTAGAAGGGAAAGGGGGCGATGAACTATGTGTTATCTCAAACTGGATTCATCTTCTAATTGTATAGTTGTTAACTATTCCAGTTAATTTTTCTGCTTGTTCTTCATTTAGAATGCCTTCTTTCATTTTTTCTTGGATAAATTCACAAGCTTCATTGGAATTTTTTCGCTCTCCCTTAGCCCAAATAGTTCCTAATAATGAGGAACGAAACTCTTCTCCAACATCAATTTCAGCAAGTAATCCGCGCATTTCATATTTGTATTCCATATGTCTTGATCTATCAAGACGCTTTTCTCGGTTAGCGGGTTGAAAACTCGGTTTGATTCTAGGTCTCCTTTTACGAGTAACTACTGGTGCAGCAGCCTTACTTTTTCTCTGAACTGAACTGATTTTTTCTTTCTTCATAGTTTCAGCAGCTCTTACTTTGGTCGCATTAATTATTTCCATGGCTCTAGAACTTGCCCGAGCTTCTTCAGGTTTTTCTGCATCTTCATCTTCCTTATCGGAGATTGGTTGTAATCCTCTAGTTTTTCTGCTTGAAGTACCGAGCAATTGTTCTTCAACAAGAGTTTGAATTTCTTCCTCGGAATCTTCTTTCTTTTCTTCTAGAATAGGAGCTTCAATAGTTTTTACCGGTTCAGTGCTTTTCGGTGGTGATTTAGAAACAGGTTTAGGTGGTGTGACCGAAGTTCGCGGCTGTGACCTTTGTCGGGGAGTAGAATCTCTCGAATTTGATTTAGAAGAACGTGGTGATTTGGATCCTGATCCCTTGTCGAAGATATTCCTCGGCTCGTTCTTAGGTTTCCTCCTCCTCTGCACTTCTTAGCCCCTCTCTGTCCTTTCGCCCCTACTCCGTCTGATAAGGCTTCGCAGAAGTGAACTAATCCCAAATGATAGTTGTATGGTCTGTTCTTAATGATGGATTGATTGAACTATTATTGATTTCAGTACTTAATTCAGATTGGATCATTCTTCTTCCTAATTCAGCAATCATAGTTCCATTATCTACACAAAATTTCTTTTCGGGCCAGAAGGCTTTACATTCTCTTTCTTCACACATGACATGACTCATTTGCCTTAATCGCTCATTACATGCAACTCCGCCACCAAGTAGTAACTCCTTCTTTCCAGTATGTGCCAATGCTCTTTCAGCAACTTCTACACATGCTGCAAATGCATGTTCTTGGACTGACCAACAAACTGCACCTAGATCGTGCCCCTCGTTAATTCTTGTTTGAGCAGCATTTAATATTCCTGAAAAATTCAAATCCATACCTTGAACACTATATGGCAGGGAAATTTCTTCGAGATTTGCATTTGGATGATTCTCTTTCCATTCCTTAGCTAGTGATTCGATTTTTGGCCCACCAGGGAATGGAATCCCTTGCATACGAGCAAATTTGTCTAGCATATTCCCTATACCAATATCTAGAGTTTCACCAATGACTTGGTATCGGTCACCTGCTCGCGCAATTACTTGTGTGTTTCCACCACTTACATACAATAATACAGGGTCTATACACCCCGTCTGGCTACGCCCAATTTCAATGTGCGCGACACAGTGATTCACGCCCACTAACGGTACTTGCCAATCAATTGACATGGCTCGAGCGACGGTAGCACCCACACGCAAACAAGGACCTAATCCAGGACCTTGGCTAAATGCAATAGCAGAAATATTTTTTGAGTTCAATTTGTATTCATTTACCAATGAAGAAAGCAAACCAGCTGCTACTTCAGAATGGTGATCGGCGGCCTCACGAGGGTGAATACCTCCTTCTTCTGGGCGAAATAATGATGATTTAGAAGGGTGTGCTGTACCATTCATTTCAACAAGGCCAAAAGATAGGGTATGTGCAGTACTTTCAACCCCCACAACTACGTTTTCCACACATTTGTGAATGATAGAGTACATATCAAGTGATGTGTTCAAGTGGTACAGTGCGACACCTGTTATACAATATTGGACCTATTGCTCATCTGTCAGCTGGTGACATAAATTCACCACTTTGTGGCTCTAAAATGAGTGATAGAGAGTCACTTGTATACAATTCAGGAATGGGAGTACTAATTGAAAACGATAAAATCATCTCAATTGACGATTCGTCGAAATTGTGTTCGGAATTTGGAAAAGAATCTATTTCCAATTCAATTGAAGTTACTGATTGCGAAGGATTTGCTATGATTCCTGGTTTTGTAGACTGTCATACGCACTTACTTTGGGACGGAGATAGATCTAATGAGATGCAATTACGGAATTCTGGGCATTCATACAAAGATATTGCAAATATGGGTGGTGGAATCTCAAAAACAGTAAAGGCAACGCGAACCGCATCAGAACTAAGATTATCTCAATTAGGCAAATCTCGTCTTCTGCGAGCATTAAATTTTGGAACTACAACTATGGAATGTAAGAGTGGTTATGGATTATCTACTGAATCAGAATTACTTCTTTTGTCGATGATTGGTCAATTAAAAAATCAATCAACAATCGATCTCCATCCTACTTGGTTAGGCGCGCACGATTTTCCCTTTGACAAATC
>JASMAJ010000173.1 GCA_030754395.1 Candidatus Thalassarchaeaceae archaeon
CAGTTTGGGTTACTGTTGACCAAGCAGGAATAACATGATCATCGATTTTTTGATTGACTTTCTGGAGGGTCTGCCCACCTTTGTCATTAACAGAACTGACCACTCCCTTTACTTCCGACCCAATTATTGATACAATTTCAGTGGTTTTATCTTTGACACTGGCCTTCTTAGGAGGTACACCAAAAAGCCCTCCTTCACATTTAGGGCACACAGGTTCTCGGCCATTCAATAGATGGCCACAGTGAGGGCAATTCTCGTGTCCGTGGTCAGCCATTGGGTTCACTTAAACATTCACCATCAAGTACTACGGATAAGTGTTCGCTGTAACCGCATAACTCGTGTGCGCGCGTAGTAAGTGTTTAAATCAAACAAAACTTAATGAGAAATATAGGATCAAATGGCACCACCCTTGACTAATGATTCCAAGTGATCTACGGTACGTTTAGCTGCGGCGGCAACTTCCGAATCACTATCCTGCATAGCCTCAGCAAGAATAGGTACAACGGCTGGATCAGGATAGCGAGCAAGAATTTCTACTGCTAATCTTCTGATACCAGCAGATTCATCGTCAACCGCTGAAATCACTGCATTCATTGCTTGGTCACTAGAGAAGTTACTGAACTGCTTGAGGGCAGCAAATCTCACATCTACATTATCATCACTCAAACCATGTCGAAGAAGTGGGATATCTGACGGGTGAGCAATCCTTCCTATGGCTTGGTGTGCGAATTGACGAACTCCTGAATCGCTATCTCGTATGGCTTCAGCAAGTATTTCGTTAGCAATTGAATCCTCAAGTCTACCAAGTGCGGTAACACAACCTCTTCTAACGAGAGGATCTTCATGTTTTATGCCATGAAAAAGGGATTCGAAATGACCTATAATCACCAGTGATGCAGTTGCTGCGGTATGCAATTCCTTGTCGGCCAATAATTCAACGAGAGCAGAGGCGCCACCCGAATCACCAATCATTCCCAAGGCTTCAATAGTTTTGATTCTGAAGTCGATATCTTTATTCTCATCCTTTACCATCTCAGCAAGTTTAGGTGTGGCCCTACGGCCTATCCTAAAAGCCATTTCAGGATCTTTTCCTGCAACTGCGACACCCTCTTGGATAGTACGATTAATTCCGACTATACGAATTACAGTTTGAATAATCATGAAATCTATTGAAAGTAGAATAAACATGACCAAATTACGTCCACCTGTGGCTGCTAATTTGACTCCGGAAATATGTACACCATATACCTCTGACCAATCTAAGAAGGAACGAAATAATAAATCCAAGCCGAAAAGACCCCAAGTTTTCCATGTAGTTTCATCAGGCGTATCGAATAGGTCAAAAATAGAATGAGAACTATGCAAAATCAGGGGGACTATCAGAATCATCTGAACAGCAGCCAATGCCGCAGTCAGGCGAAGGTCAGGGAGGCTGTCTGGACTATGGTCCACCAATTTCTTAGCAATATTAGCACGAAATCCTTCGTTTTGAGCCCATGCACGACCTATTGCTAGAACGCCGATATATCCTATCCATAAGGCAACAAAACCAACCATCAATGGAGCAAAGATTGCTGATGCATAAATTCCAGCGTAAACAATGAGGAATAGTGAGTGCCGAGGTATCGGATTGACAATGCCTACCCCGAACAATTTGGCAAAGTTGCCGAGGAACTCATCTATGGAATGAAAGAAGTGCTTCAACTTCTCCACCTCAACACCACCAAGTCGTACGCTTATGCCACCACCTTTGATGGTTTCATCGTCAGTTATGCGCAAGTGGCCGAATCAAAACAATTCGTTATTTCCCGACATCTCATTAATGAGGTTGCCTCCCCCTACCTCAGATGCCCCCTGGTTGGTACATTCTGTTGCTGATATGCGCTCTTTGTGGAGCTGGAGCTTGGTACATACGAAATTTCACTGAAAAAGTAGAATGGCTAAGGTTGACGGCAGCGATTGGTATTTGTTCTATGCTTGCTCTTGTGGCGTGGACTTGGCAAATTGTTTAGGTGATAATATGGCAAAAATTGAGGTAGATGATGGAGTGAGTGAATCATCTCTCTCTGAGGTATTCCCAGTGCGCGCCCCCGTATGGTGGGGGAGGAGAGGTGAAGCGTTCCTAAACTCAGAGTTGCCAGGCGTTTCTGGTCGTTTTGTGGTATTGATACATAGCAAGTCATTTCGAAAAGTGGAGAGAATCTTAGCAAAACTACTCAAAGCACCTAGAGAACTACGACGACCTCTAGATGACATGAACAGCCTACTTTGGGAATTATGTAACGGTCACCGCACATTTGAGGAGATAGTGGTGCTGATGGATGAGATGTTTGATGAGAAGGTGGCTCCAGCGCCTGAGAGGACTGAAGCGGCTTTACGTCAGCTTGGCGAGCGGGGATTCATCCTCTTCTCTCGTACTGAATTTGAGGATGTCTGGCCAACTGGTCCGGGAATAGATCCAGAAGGAATTATACAACCGAAAGAGGGAATTGATTCTGAGCCGATAGATGGCGATGTTGTTTGAGTTCAATTGCTACTACCGCATCGGGCACAGACTTGTTGCCCAACTCTACATTCAGCATGACTATAGATTCCACAATCAGGACATTCAATCCACTTGTCATTCGTTGTGAGGTTTCGTTGGCAGAAGCCACAGTTCACTTGAGGTAAGCCTTGGCCTTCGTTTGAAGTGGTAGT
>JASMAJ010000174.1 GCA_030754395.1 Candidatus Thalassarchaeaceae archaeon
GAGGTTGAAGAAGATACAGAGTTTTCAGGTATTGAGCCAGATATTCCAACTTTTGAGGGCCCAGGTTGGGTTGCTCAAGTTATCTTTGATATCTAATTGAAAAGTGGGCGCGCCCGAGGTGGACGCTCGTTGCCGCTTCCGAAAATGCCTCCGTCTTCTCAACCCCGGTACCCCAAGGCACCCAAGGTTCCGAGTTGGGCTGCTCCATTCCTGGCCTCACCTGATTCCCCGGCTTGCGGTGCTAGCAGATTCCCTCCGGATTCCGTTACACCAACCTGAGTCACTTGGGAGCGAGGTATCATCGTCCACGGTTGCTACGTCCACGGCTCGTCTGCGCCGCCCCCGGGCTTCGGACCACCAGTTGCGATTTGTGATACAGGGAACGCCAACTCCCCTCCTAGCCCAACATCTGTGCCGAAGTGGGTGCATATCAACCCGACGGTTTTCAGATTCAGTAATCGTAGATGTTGTCCCAGTAATCATCGAGGATAGTAAGAGTCTGGTCAATAGGGGTAACTGACAAGATACCATCTTCTGTTTTGCTTAGTAGGCGCATCTTCTGAAGTTTATCTAGAGCATCATCTACCTCAAAGTCAATATCACATCCAAAGGAATCGAGTAGCCACCCTTCGATGCGGTCGTCAAGCCCTTCTTCATCGTAGTTCTTATCACACTCTAGAAGAAGGAAGGTGTAGGCTAGAAGCGCTTCTTTAACCTCTTGTTCTTCACCTAAATCGACAATCATATTGAGAACTGCAGCATTGTTTGCTTGCCCTTTGAAGTAGAGGTCCTTTGATACTTGAGTTTGATATTTCTCTCGTGTTTTCTGATATGACATGTAGGTCTTCATGGTGTAGGTGCCAAGCGCAGCAAGGATACCACCCAGTACTGAGAGGGAGGTGTCTCCGCTAGTTTCTCCCCCAAACAAAAGAGGTCCAAATTTCATTCCTACTGTGACTAGACCACCTAAGAGTGGAGCGCCAATCTTGATTTTGTCAACACCACGCATCATGGGTGAGGTGTTGGGGAATATTGTTTCAAGATCTAATTTAGGTACAGTTTTGAAGAGACGGATATGGAGTCCTTTTCCTTCTTCACCTTGGTAGTGTTTCATTCTTTTGCGTTCGGCGAACCATGATTCATCTTGGAATTCTATGATTTGGATGATGCGATCAAAGGCGTCTATCGTGACCGTTTCTTTTTTCAAGCCAAAGAACGACGAGCGTTCATCTTGAATAGAAACTTCACCAAGTTTGTACAACTTCATTGTCACAAATTCATCGAATCTAACATCAAGACTGATTGCAAATACATCTTCTCCTTCCAACGCATCCTGCATCTCCCCTTCACTGATTTCTTCCCAATTTCCATCTATCAAAGCTTCAGTAAGTGTGTCTAGGAACTCCTCCTTTCCTTCGCTATCTGGTGTATCAATTTGGTCAGGGTCCATGCTCTCGTACAATGACTTCAGATTTTCAGCTCCAGCATGTGATGAATGGTGCCAAATCGCTTCTAGCATCTCTGATACCTTGGCAAGGCCGTCACGAATGTCATCGTCTATACCCTCGAGTTGGAAGACTGCTTCTTTGACCCTTGCTCGAGAGACTGGGATGTATTGCTGCCTATCATCGCCAGTTTCTTCATCATTTGTTCCACTTATATCCGTGTTAGAATCTCTAACTGGTTCTGTTGAATTGGGAGCCCATTCATTACCATTCCAAAACCATTTTCCATCATCTGACAATTGTTGGGTCATGTTCCATCGATTCAAAATGTAATAATTAGTGTTTCTATTACAAATTATTCTAACGTCATAATGGCATTAATGATTACTCGGCATTGTATTTGGAGGGGCATCCTGTGATGATTTCATCTGCAGAGATGGCCCAGATACCATCAATTTGATTCAATTCTCCTTTGATCGCAACTACCCTGCCTTCTTCAAAAGCAGGTGGTATCGCTACTCCAGAGGCGTCAACAGTCAAATTATGGTTAGAACCTTGTAGTAAGAATGTCCGATTTGAGGAGTCATAAGAGTTGAGTGCGACGGTTCCTCGAAGGTGTACATTCTCCTCGTCATAATCTGATGGACTATTCATAACTTCATCAACGCTGTATTGTACATTTGGTTCATTTCCGGCTAATACTAGAGCAAGAGCCGCGACGGCAAACAATCCGATGATAATCAAACGTGTCCGCCTGCTCAATGCCATGTATGTCGGACAGAGTAACTCGGATAAATCAAACCCCTATCCAAGTTGTCAGATTGGTTCAGTGAGAGTCAGAGTTGCCGAAATCATCCTGTTGTAGTAGCCATTCCCCTTCCATCACAGGTCCATCTTTGCAGGTCATTCTATTTCCAACCATGCAAAGTCCACATACAGCCACACTACAGGGGAGATATCGCTCCATCGCGGCATAAGATTCAATATTTGAATTAACAGCCATCTCTAGAACAGGTTTCATCATAGGTTCTGGCCCACAGGTGAATAATTTGGTGTTGCCAGTATCACATCCTGAAATTACTTCTGAGAGTGGAGCAGTAGGGTATCCTTTGAGTCCTAGAGAACCATCGTCAGTCGTAATGGTGAGTGAATCACAGATTTTTTCCATTCGTTCAGCATAGTGAACTTCAGATTTGCTCTGAAAACCCATAATTGCGTGAATTGTCATTTTATCGCCAACCTTCTGTCG
>JASMAJ010000175.1 GCA_030754395.1 Candidatus Thalassarchaeaceae archaeon
TGAAAGAGAAGCAAAAAGAAATACGTGTTCGTGCAAAATTACACAAAGCCCGCCGCGATGAAATTCAGAGTCATATTCGTGAATTAATTTCAAAGAAAAGAGGACGTCGTGATGATGAAAGAGGTGCAAAATCAATAGTCATCGAACTTTCTGAAACTGAGGCTGAAATAGAAAAAATTGAGACTCGTCTTGAAACGGATGGTAGCCTCAAATTAGAGGATGAAAATAAGTTACTCAAACATCTCAAAAAACTCATAGGTAAGCGCAATGAACTACTACCCTCTGTTGAAGAATATCAAACAATTACAATAGATCTCGGCGATATGGACGAGTCTATCTCGCGTTTGAAAGCAGAGGCTGATTCTGAACATCAGGCAATGGTTGATTCTCATAAAGAGGCCGATGAGGTGTGGGAGGAAATTAAACCAATGTTCGAAGAAAGAGACTTCCTCCGTGCAGAGGGCGATAGACTACACAATGCCTTCGTCGAATCACGAAAATCTGCGGATGAGGTACATAATGAGATGAAAGTGCTTCTCGATCAAGTCAATGAAATTAGAGATACTATGAAGGCTCAGCGTGAGGAGCGAGAGAAAACTATCCGTGATCACAATGAATCTGTTAGAGATGCTCTAAGGGCCCCATCTGAGAATGAGGAACTTGCCGAATCATTGGAGGGGATGTTCCTTGAGAGTGGTTCACTAACTCTAGGTGGCACAGGTTCTGAAGACAATCCCTCACCGACTAGTGAAAAATCTTCATCAAAGAGTAAGAGACGTCGCTTAGGAACTACTCGTGGCCGTATCTGAAATGAATGTGATTTACCAACCACGTTCTTCAAGTCGAACTTCCAAGGTTTCTATCTCTAACCCTGGCATTGGTTCTCCAATCATCGCACTGGCTTCAGCAACAATCTCTGGATTTTCAAAGTGATGAGTGGCTAGGACAATTGCATCCGCAGTATTTGCTGGATCTGAGCTTTTGAATATTCCAGAACCAACGAATATTCCATCCATCCCATGCTGCATCATTAGTGCTGCATCAGCAGGAGTTGAAATTCCTCCTGCAGAAAATGTAACAACAGGTAGTCTCCCTAACCTTACAACATCATCTAGTGCAGATTTCACTTCATTTCGCAATTCACCTAGTGTGCCGAAGGGAGTTTGCTCGGGTTCTATATTAAATTTGGAAATTTTCTCAACTCTATGATATCCTTCCATTATTGTGTCCAACATTGTCTGTAATTCTGACTCATTTGCTTTGCGAGCATATTCTATTTCATTTGTAACAAGTCTAGCATGTTGAACAGCGCTTACGACGTTCCCAGTTCCTGCCTCGCCTTTTGTTCGCATCATGGCTGCTCCTTCTGCAACTCTACGAACAGCTTCTCCAAGATTTGTACAACCACAGACAAATGGTATAGTAAAATCATTCTTTGCTATATGGAAAAACGGATCTGCCGGTGTCAGAACTTCAGATTCATCAACCATATCTACTCCAAGAGTTTCTAGCACTCTAGCCTCTTCGTCGTGACCAATTCTTGCTTTGGCCATAACTGGAATACTAGTTGTTTCAATAATTCCCTTAATCAAATCAGGATGACTCATTCGTGCAACTCCGCCGTCTGCGCGGATATCTGCAGGAACTCTTTCGAGTGCCATTACTGCAGTCGCCCCTGAATCCTCAGCAATGTGTGCTTCTTCAGCATTAACGACATCCATGATGACGCCGCCTTCTTGCATTTTTGCGAATCCTCGCTTCAGCAATTCCGTACCGTGACGCATCTTCTTCAAGTCGACCCGGTTAGGCATATTCGAGCCTCACGGCACGCCTTCATCAATCTATGTTTGAAGCCCAGTGCTTAAATTGGTCAAATCAATCAGCGAGTACTGGTGAATCTCCAGTAGCAATCTCAAAATCTGGAGCCTCTGTTTCATTTCTATCAATCCAGGCTTCTTCTTCCTCAGGAACATCTGTATCGGCGAAAATAGCGCCAACTGGACATTCTGCTACACAAGCAGCACAATCAATACATTCATCGGCATCAATTACCAAATAAGTGTCTGTTTCTCGAAAGGCCTCCACTGGACAAACCGCTACGCAATCTTGGTACTTATGGTCAACACATGCGCTAGTAACTACGTGAGTCATATCGTTCCCTGATTCTGCGATTAGACTACAACATAAGAATCCAACGGATTCCAAGACAATAAATGGCAGAATTAACTATGCTAGATGATCCGAGATAAGACTCAATAATATTTCCTCTGGATTTTGACCAGGGTATGCTTCAATCTTGAATTTCCCCTTCACTCCAATCTTTCTAGAGTCACCGGTTGCTATTTTCATATTGCCTTGAACCAATTCATCAATATCCAATCTGATGTGGAGTGTTTTATCTTCGTCGATATATGTTGCAATGTCCCTTTCAATCATATTTTCAAGTACTTCTCGCCCTAATCCAAGGAAACTTTCTCTTGCATTCTTCTTTCGAGAAATAGTTAGCTCCAATGTCGTTTGAGGTGCCCCATGATATGATTTCGATTTTTCATGAATAACTTCACCTTTACAGTTAGAAAGGGAGAGCAATGCATTTTCAATAAGATTCAGATCATCTACAGCGCTACAATGAACACGCCAGACGGCACTATGTAGGCTCATGGACCTTGGAAGTGCTAACCGTCCTTGAATA
>JASMAJ010000176.1 GCA_030754395.1 Candidatus Thalassarchaeaceae archaeon
TCTTAGGACTAACATTAAAACCTGAAGAAATTGCTGATGCGATATCAAAAATGGGTGGTGAATTAATCACTAGTCAAGCCATTACAGATGGTGTTGAAAATGCAGAAAGATGGGGTGATTTAGTTGTGGGTGAACAAGAACACGTAATCTCAATGCCACGATGGAGATCAGATATCATGCACCCCATAGATCTCGTAGAAGACATTGCAATTGGCTACGGTTATGAGAATATGCCGGACATTCAATCAACAGTTCACCTTAATGCAATACCTCTTGAATCATCAAATCTTCATCGAAGGTTACGTGAAAGTTTGAGATCATTGAGTCTACAAGAAACACAAAGTCTGACTCTTTCTTGTGAGCGTGACCAATTTGAAAGGGTCAGATGGCTGAATACTGGTGAAGTTACAAGAATATCCAATCCCATAACCATTGAGCACACAATACTAAGGCAGCGGATACTACCTAGCCTTCTACAACTACTTGCTGCGAATAGGCACCATGAATTGCCTCAAAGAGTCTATGAATTAGGCACTGTTGTTTCGAATAATATAAATCAAAATAGCTTTGCTTGGTCATGTGCAGAAGTAGATGGAGGATTCACTGCTGCAAAAGGGTACACCCAAGCACTACTAAGGGATCTTGGAGCCAATATTGAAGAGATAAAGTGGATACCCATTGAAGACAATTATGGCCCATGGATTTCAGGAAGAGGAGCTAGGATAATTGTAAACGAAGAAGAGGTTGGACAAATTGGAGAAATAGACCCCATTGTAAGCCTAGAATTCGGACTCAGAGTACCCATCCACGCGGGTGAGTTCAATATTGATTCCTTAGGTCGCTTAATCTCCGATCCAGTTCTCTGAGTCAAAGATAATTGCATTCAACTAATCGCCATCTCCAAGAAGTGCCATTGCATCAAGGAATGATTTATTTTTTAGATGACTTTTGTCATCAATTATATCTTTCTGAGAGGTCTCCTTTTTCCGCTCATATTCAACAATCTTAACCTTCTTTTTCTTTATTTCGGATTCCCCCCGAGCCGATTTCTTGGCAAATGGCCATATTCCCGCCATGTTTTGCGAACGACACCTCGGACCATAGACCCTTTGCCATCACGACACAACAAGGAAACGTAGGAATCAAAGGAGAGAACGGTAAGCGTCGACCATGCGAGCGACCATTCAGTCTATTCTGATGGTTTTGTTTATTCTATCTTCACTCAATTCGTCAGACTATTATCTTGAGGATTCGGTAGAAGCAAAAGTTTCTGGACGAACTCCCTCATTAGACCTATTGATATTTGGAAATTCGTACACTTCGAACAATCAACTCTCAAACCATATTGAGAATTCCTTGAATCAGGCCGGTCACAACCCCAATGTTGAAGCAAAAACTAGCGGAGGGGCAACTCTAGATTGGCATAGAGATCAAGTAGAAAATAACAATTCAGAGTGGGACTTATCTTTAGATGAATCAAGGGATTTCATAATATTACAAGATCAAAGTCAGGTGCCTGGATTTCCTGTAAATTCGCAATATTGGCAAAATAGTTTGTCCGGAGCACAAACCATAGACTCACGTAATGAGATGAAAGGAGGTGATACCATCTTTTTCATGACTTGGGGGTATCGAAATGGAGATAGCAACAACGCATTTAGATACCCTGATTATCCAACAATGCAAAATCATTTGAAGAATGGTTACGAGATGTATGTTGAGAATACATCTACTGAAGAAAGACCAACCTTCATCGCTCCAGTTGGATTAGCATTTCTACAGATTTATGAACAAATTGAAGATGATGGAAGTGACCCCACATTAGATGGCACATCGTTCTCAAATCTATATTCTGCAGATGATTCACATCCATCTATAGAGGGCACATATCTAGCAACATGTGTGTTCTTTGCGACAATAACTGGAGATAGCCCAGTTGGATTATCTACAATCTCTGGAGTTTCTGATTCACGTGCGCAGGAATTACAGCAAGTTGCTGCAAATACTGTATTCAATGAAACTCCTGATTACATATATCCATGGCAATTTGATAAAAAAGATGTAACTTTTGGAGTTGATTCAGGATCAATTTTCAATATTGACCCCGGAGCAACAATAGGATTAGCTGTTAACTTCACTAACAATGCAGAGATAGATACCACCACCATGATTTCAGTATCAGGACCTGGAAATTGGATCCTGAATTGGGATAAAGATACAACACCAGAAGTTGGCCACTCATTTCCCGCCCCATCCGATACAATCCAATGGATGGATTTCACAATACAAGCACCTAATGTTAGTAATGGAGTACCGCTAGCAAATTCACTTCATGAATTTAGCATCCATCTTGTTAGCGATTCTGATGCGAGTCAGGATTGGTACAATTTTTCAATTCGCTATGGAGTTTGGCATGGTATTGAAATTGCAAGTGCAGGAGGTAATGCATCTATAGAGCCCGATGGAGTAGTGAATCTTGATGTGTTAGTCAAGAACATAGGAAATATCGCAAACACTCTTGCAATTAGTATGGCACCTCTTGATGAAAATAACTCTCAAGTCGGCACTCCAGGTTCATCTTTTGACCATGAGGGATGGACTGCAATCATGTTTAATCAAGTAAATTTAGAGAACATGAACCCGAATGAAATAGCCAGCACCCGAGTCCAAGTTAAATCTCCCGAAGCCGCT
>JASMAJ010000177.1 GCA_030754395.1 Candidatus Thalassarchaeaceae archaeon
GATTCTGGTGTCCCATATGCGGCCTTCGAGTTACCCATGTCACTCAATGAATCCCCAAATACCAATAATTTCGAAGCGCTTGCAGAGACTGATGATTGGAATATGACAAATTCTTCCTCAGCGAAGTCTAGTAGTTGATTCCGACTTTGATCCCATAGTACGACTCGGAGGGTGTATTCATAGGATGAATTGGACCACAATTCGAATGCAGGAATTGAGAAAGTGAGAGAACCATTTTCTGTATTAAATCCGATTCCTGAGCCATTATAGGTCATTGTTCCATTGTTTGCATATCCTGCATGTACAGTATAATCATAGTGATACAGATTGATACTTGAGTTGTCCACTCCTGCCCATGTCAAATTCCAATTAATCATCTCCCCAGTCTCAAAAGCATGTAGATTAGGAAGAGTTGGATAACCTTCCATCTCAACTCCAATATCCTCATTTCCAGTTACAGATTTACTTGTACCAGCGTATGTCGAAAAGGTTGTCAATGGCAAAAGAAGAAGCATTATCATGACAAGAATAGTGATACGTCGCTGATTTGAGTGGCCCATGTCACTTTTCACAACTCGCCGTAGGCGAGATATCGTCATTTAACTTGTCGTAAGTCTGTCTATCCAGTTAATTCAGCATCCATAGAGCCAGAAACAATGTGGGCATTTTCACTATAGTCTTCCCAATTCCCCTCCCCTTTTATTTTGGATTCAAGTATTCTATAAGCTGAAATCATG
Source organism: Candidatus Thalassarchaeaceae archaeon (assembly GCA_030754395.1). Taxonomy (GTDB): domain Archaea; phylum Thermoplasmatota; class Poseidoniia; order Poseidoniales; family Thalassarchaeaceae; genus MGIIb-O1. Next base: position 738 of record JASMAJ010000177.1, read on the forward strand.
GCTGGCAAAAGAATGGCACTTGTCAATAATGCTAGGAAAATAAGTAGCATCATCAGAGTGAAGAAATTTCTCAAACCAGGAATTGCCAAAGTCAATCCAGCAGCCAAGCCAGCGCAGGTAGTTGCGGTGGTCTCAAAGATAGTTTGGCCAGTTCTTGCTACTGCCTTTACAATGCCACCCGGCGTCTCTTTTTCTTCCCTTATTCTATCCATCACATGTATTGAATCATCAACTCCAATACCAAATACGATGGTACTAATCATCGCTGTGAAGACATTGACATTCACATCCCCCCCGCGCATCAATAGGGGTTGCCAAAGAACAACAACACCTACTGCAGTCATGGTGAAGAATGCAAGCCTCGGGCTTCTAAACAGTAATGTCATTGCAATAAGAAGGACAATCATGGTAGCAATCGTAGCATCAGATTGAGCATTATGCACTCCCTTGTTGATATCTAATGAAACCGGTAAACCACCAGTGAGGAGGGAGTTCTTCACTCCATCAACGCCCAAAGCATTGCAACTCATTGCATCATCACATCCACCATCTGAGAGATAGGCATCCAGTTGATCTCGTAATATGCTGGCTCTAGATAGTGCAATGTAAGGTTGATTGACATAAACTAGTGTTTTTGTTTCCCCAAGGTTAAGCATTGGCTCGTTCATCAACATCGATCTGACTTCGTATGAAAGTGTATCAAATGCAATGTTAATCATTACTTCACGCGAGGTCGCAGTAGTGATTACAATATCACCTGTGATAATGCATTCAAGCTGGGCAGGGTCATCCCAGCAAGGAGAGTGGAGAATTTCCCACAGCGAGCGGTCATACATCTCTTGACCAGAGAGATTGACATTGATATGTACGGCTTTGAGTATTGTAACCAAACTAATTGAAGTAGTATTTTCGACATGATTAATTTCCTCTTCTTGTATATATTCTATCGAATCTAACACCGCAAGTTGCCTTATTGGGGCGGCATCATCTATCACGCCGCGAGCTTCTGCATCTATGATGAACATATTCGTTTGACCTCCCTCAAATACCATAGAATACTCTCTCAAAGTCTCGTAAGATTCCAGACCAGGTGGGACTTCATCTGATGAACCAGTAATGTCCTTACCTAGTTCTGCTCCAAGAATATAGGCGCCGAAACCACTAATGAAAAAAGCGACTAAAATTACTATCCAAGCACCTTTTACAGGGATTTCTCCAATTTTTTCCCAAATCTTCTCCGCCTTCTTTCCTCCTGTCTTTCTATAGCGAACCAACCAGCCCAATGCTGGGACTAAAATGATGCTGAAAAAGAAAGTACAGGTAATCCCCAAAACTAGTGTAATACCTACAGTTCTCATAGGTTGGATTGGAACAAGCCATGCCCATGCCAAGACACTGAAACCAACAATTGTGGTAATTGCTGATAGTAGTATGGCGTGCCCAGTGGTCATAATCGAATGAACGGTTGCATCAAGGTAGAGTTGTTTGTCCCAAGGGTCTAATTCCGGCAACGGTTCGCCATCTCGTTTTGCTTCCCAAACAAGATTTGCATTCTCTTCAAGCATAATATTTCGTGTTTCTTCTATTCTGTTAATTAAGTGCAAAGCATAGTCTACGCCTAGCCCTATCAAAATAGGTCCTGCAGCTATAATCATAGGAGTTAGCATGATATCTAGAATAACTGTAGTTCCGAAGGTGACTGCTAAACTGAGAACAATTGGGGTGCCGCAGATGATGAGGACTTTCGGATTGCGATGCAATGCAATCATTACTAAGCACACAAATGCAAGACTGATTGGCAACATATCTTCCAATGCAAGATAGATTGCGTCTGAAACATCGTGTAATACAGGAGTAAGTCCAGTAACTGTAATTGCTTGCCTCGTGGGGAGTTCTTCCCATCGCTCATCTTCCATGCTAGAGAGTT
>JASMAJ010000178.1 GCA_030754395.1 Candidatus Thalassarchaeaceae archaeon
ATCGACCACATCTTGTCCAGAAACTACCTTTCCGAACACAGTGTGTATGCCATCAAGATGGCTTGGTGTACTGTCTGACGGGACGATGTAAAATTGGCTACCAGCTGTGTTATCAGCGGACGTCTTAGCCATGGCAAGCACACCAGGGCTGTGCAATAGGCCGTTATCAGCCTCATCAGGGATGGTCCAAGCATCTTGTCCTGCACCACCACAAGTGTCATCAGCAGAATCTTGACCGTTACAAAATCCATAGAAATTCGCTGCATAACCACCACCTCCATTAAGATGTTCGACATCTCCTCCTTGAATCATAAAGTCATTAATTACTCTATGGAATGTAGTTGAGTCATAACGGAAATTATCTACATGAGAGAGGAAACTCTCAACATGTTTTGGAGCATCATCAGGATACAACTCAATCACAATAGATCCCTCTACCCGACTGTCTGGATTATCCGGATGAACATATGAGACCTCCATTGTCACTAATATTGATTCAGATGCAGGTTCATTTTCAATAGCATCGCCAGTAAATTTGAAAGCAACTAAGAAGACAAGAATAAAACCAACAATTGCAATCACACCAAGTGGAGTAGGACTACCATCATCCAGTATCTGAAAACCCGAACCAAGAGAAATTGCTTGCTCGTCCATCATAGAGGCTAAACGGTTCATGTTTCTTCGAGTTTCCTTATTGCTGGACTCCAATTTCAATGACTTTTGGTAATTCTTGTGTGCAGTCTGCCAATGCTTCTTTCGGTTGGCAGGATCGCTCTCTCCTCGAGCAATATATGCATCAGCTGCCGCAGATAGAACTCGAGCCTTGTGAGAATTAGTTTTTGTCGCATCCCAAGCCGTGTCGCGAAGTACTCCAAGAGCCTTCTCTGAATCCCCCGAATCAACTAGTTTCTTGGCCATATCGAGGGCGGCTTGCAACTCGCTCGGCAGTGGGGGCATGAGGTTCGCGAACACGCCCCCCTTGAAAACCGCAACGGATAGCAAATCCTCACTCAATGAGGAATTATCAGACGGGAACGGCTAAGACCATAATTCACTCGCAGCAGATTGCATAAGTACCCCGCCTGTGCATTGAGACCCCCTGGAGACACCGAAAAAGATGACTCAGATCGTCAATGATTTCACAGTCAATATCGCAACTGCAAATGGAACGGGTTCTCAATCGGCGAACTTAATTCTACTACACTCTATGTTTGAAATGGGCGTTCCCGTAAGTGGGAAAAACCTCTTTCCAAGCAATATTTCGGGCCTTCCAACATGGTACATTATCCGTGCTAGTGACGCTGGTTATCAGGCCCCAGGTGACAAGACTCACATTCAGATTGTGATGAATAAAGACACATGGGTGGCAGATGTAGAAAAGGCCGAATCGGGAACTGTAATTATCTACAATCAAGATGTCAAACTTCCAATCGAACGTGATGATTGTACTGTTCTTGGCATGCCAATGACAAAAATGGCTCGTTCGATAAATCCTAAACTGGCTCGATTGATGGCAAATATGTACTATGTAGGAGGTTTAGCAGAAATTCTTGGTATTGATTCTGAGGCAATTCATTCAGCTGTTTCTCAGCAATTCAAAGGCAAGGAAAAGGCGATTGAACTCAATATGCAGGCCATTGAGGAAGGTCGAACATTTGCTAGAGAGAATTGGGACTGCAATATTGGACTTGTAGTTGAGGCTCGAGATAAGAATCCAAATACATACCTGATCGATGGCAACGAGGCTACTGCGCTAGGTTGTATATTCGGTGGAGTTAACATGCTTTCTTGGTATCCAATCACACCATCTTCATCGATTGCTGAATCTATAATCAGTTGGATTCCGAAAATACGAACTGGGGATGACGGAGGTGCTACCTGTGCAGTCATTCAGGCTGAAGATGAGTTAGCAGCTGCTGGAATGGTGATTGGAGCAGGATGGGCCGGTGGCCGAGGTATGACCTGTACTAGTGGGCCTGGAATTTCTCTAATGTCAGAATTCATTGGACTTGCATACTTTGCAGAAGTACCTGGAGTGATTTGGGATGTCAATCGGGTTGGTCCTTCAACAGGACTACCCACTCGTACTCAGCAAGGAGACTTGACCTTACTATACGAGGCAAGTCATGGTGATACGCAACATATCGTCTTGATTCCTGGAACGGTCGACGAATGCTTCGAATATGGATGGAAAGCCTTTGATTACGCTGAGAGATTTCAGACTCTCGTCTTTGGATTCAGCGACCTAGATTTAGGGATGAACCAGTGGGTCACAGCAGGGTTTGAGTATCCTGAACTCCCACTTGACCGAGGAAAGGTATTGCGCACACAAGAGGAACTCGATGCTATCGAAAACTTCGGACGTTACCGAGATGTTGATGGTGATGGAATACCATACAGAACACTACCAGGAAGCGGGCTTGAACCAATTCTATACCGAGGCACTGGTCATGATGAAGATGGTATCTATTCTGAGGACCCCGCAGTCTATCATGCAACAGTCTCTCGACTAAAGCGAAAAATCGATGGTGCTCGAGATCTTCTTCCAGCACCTATTATTCGTAATGAGGATGAAAGGCAAATTGGAGTTATCTACTACGGTTCAGTTGAGAACACAATCAAAGAGATTGATGACATCCTTGAGGC
>JASMAJ010000179.1 GCA_030754395.1 Candidatus Thalassarchaeaceae archaeon
TGTCGTGTGAGTTCACTATTGTCGGCATTCCACCTATCATCCATCCTTCTTCATCGAATTCGAATCCATTTGCAGCCCAGTCATCGACTTTTAGCATCTGGGCGATGGTACCAACCAATAGATCAACTCCTGAACTTACTATTGCAACCATGATGCCGCGCGCATGTAATTCTTCCACAACCTCTCTAGCACCTTGCATCAACTTGATTCCAGAGTAACACCTCATTATGTCATCCCGGTGAATTTTCTCTTGTACTGACTTCCACAATCGTACGTCATCAGCAACAAATTCTTCATCAGTTACTTCCTTACGTAGAAATTTAGCAAGCATTTCTTTATTTTCCGTCCCGAAGTAATCGTGTATATTCTGCCATGAGGAGGAATTGTCTGTTAGCACTCCGTCACAGTCGAAGACCACTGCTCTGACCTCAGGCATGTCTTCAGTTGCCCTTCGTTGAGCGTATATATTCTGCCTCGTGAGGGGTTTGATTCATTTTGTTGATTCGCTTCGCTTGTCTATGGAGGAGACCGCTTCGCCAGAACTTGGTATCAAAATCAAGATGCTATTCTTTGGACCACTTGCAGAGAATATGGGCCAACGTGAAATTGAGGTTGCGCTTGTTATGGGTTCCACAACTAGAGATTTAATCCAGCGCTTTAGATTGACTCATTTGCTTGACACGGGTCTGCGAATCGCAATTAATGGCGAAATTGGTGCCGATATTGATGAATCTCTGAAGGACGCCAGTGAGGTTGCTTTCCTGCCACCAGTATCCGGTGGCTGAACATAACTGCGAAATCAGGGTTTTTCAGGTATAATGGCCGAAGCCTTTGAGTGATAGAGGCTGCACCTTGTCTTGATACGAATGGCGTTTGGTCCGACTGAGATGGCAGTTCTTGTCATATTTGCTATATTCCTTTTTGGTGCTAAGAAGATTCCAGAACTGGCTAGAAATATTGGTCGTGCTAAAGGCGAATTCCAAGTAGGAGTATCAGAAGCAGTTGCTCCTAGTAAAGCGGAAATGGACATGGATCGCGGTGGAATGACCGAGGAAATTGCTACTGAGAATGAGTGATTATCCAATTCTCTTCAATCGTAATGTTGAGCCACAATCTGGACAGCCCCCATAGTCTGCCCGGCGTCGGCTAGGTGAATCGGGGGATGGTTGTGGAGTCTTGCACCCTATACAACGTAGTTCCCATTTCCATGATTCTGTAATTCCATCTTCCCCAACCGACTTCCATACTAAACCCATTGACGTTGCAATATTCTGCATACGATAATCATCAGTAACTAGAATTGCTGATTTTTCTTGAGTAAGGGCGATTAATGATAGATCTATTTCCGAAAGCCCTGCCATATCTCCTGTTTTCTTAGCGGCATCGCGAGTCAATTCCATTGCTGAATCACTAGGTCGCATGAAAATTACGCCCAAAGTGTCGAGTATAGCGCCTCTATCTGGTGAAATTCGTAGTAATTCATTCTGTTGAGCCGGAACAACCAGAGTGCCTGAAAGTTCCGAAATCGGCCAAGCGATTAGAGCAGATGTGTCGAGAACCACATCACCGGCCATGGCCTATGCTGACGGTATCTACCTTTGAGGGGTATTGTTTCTGCTCAAGTAACATCTTGGACGGGTAATGTTCATCTCAATAAGGTCTGCCGAGTAAACATGGTCAGCCTTGTCCCACAGGATTTTGTTGACTCTGCTATGGACTGGGCAGATGGACTAGGCTACCTTGGATTGGCTATCCTAACTTCAACAGAAGCAGCCCTTCAACCGATTCCCCCCGATCCTCTTGTATGGAATATGATTCTCAACACTGATTCCGGAACTGGTATTGCCATAGTGGTTCTAGTTGCCACATTATCCAGTGTAATTGGCGCGATTGCAGGTTACGGAATAGGTATGTATGGTGGTGGATGGTTGCTTGAGCGTTTTGTTTCCGACTCGAATGTAGCCCGATTGAATATTCTTGTAGAAAGATATGGAGCGGCTGGAATTTTCATTGCAGCAGTATCTCCAATCCCATACAAAGCACTAGCATGGATTGCAGGTGCTGGAAGGATGGATTTACGGCTATTCGTTGCGGCAGGGGTTGTTGGTAGAGGGCTTAGATTCGGCATACCTGGTGCATTATTGGGCTTATACGGAGAATCTATGAAATCCTCAATGACGGGTATAGAAGGTGCGATAACATTCTCTATTGCTGCCATGGCGGGTCTGATTTTTGTTATCCCCGCCGCTCGTTGGTGGAAGAATCTCTTAGATGAAGAAGAATGAGTCATTATTACCAATTTAACACATCTTTGACAAACACTACAACCCACGACCCTTAATCCATACAAGAACCCCCGTCATCGCATGGAGAGCGTGTCAACACATGATGCTCGCCCCCTCCTGTTGGGGATTTTGCTAACTTTTCTAGTAGTCCTCTCCGCTCCTCTAGTTGCAGCCGATCAAGAGGCAACTTGGGTGCGTACTTCGCCCGGAGTTTGGATGCTAGAGGATTCTCAAGGGATACTTCACGAACCTCAACCTGTGCCTGGACTTTTTCTCAATCCCATTTCCGGTCAGAATGTTGATGTATCTGTTTTAGGGTCATCATCATCTACATGGTTAATCA
>JASMAJ010000017.1 GCA_030754395.1 Candidatus Thalassarchaeaceae archaeon
GTTTTCGTTACTGCAGGACTTGGAGGCGGAACCGGAACTGGGATTGCGCCAATTGTTGCAGAAGAAGCAAAGCGCTCGGGCGCTTTGGTGGTTGCAATTGTTACTACTCCATTCTCAGTTGAGAGACGTATGCGAATGCAACGCGCTCTCGAGGGACTAGACATGTTGCGCAAGGCTGCTGATGCTGTTCTCGTTCTAGATAACAATCGTCTACTTCACTACGTACCCAATCTACCTCTTGATGAGGCATTCTCAATTATGGATCAATTAATTGCTGAAATTGTCAAGGGAATCGTCGAGACAATTACCCTTCCAAGTCTAATCAACCTTGATTTCGCCGATGTTCGAGCGATAATGAAGGGAGGTGGCGTTACAATGATGCTCTATGGTGAGAGTGACCAAGGAGCTGAAGAAGTGGTTCACGAATCTCTGAACCACCCACTGTTAGATATCGAAATTGAGGGTGCTACGGGAGCATTGATTCACGTAACTGGAGGACCTTACATGACTTTAGAACAGGCGAATCAGGTCTGTGATTTGATGACTGCAAGGCTGTCACCAGATGCAAATGTTATCTTTGGGGCGCGTCAAGACCCTGCCTTTGGAGACACGATTAAGGTCATGTCAATTATTACTGGTGTAGCATCTGAAAGATTAGATCGCGAAATGATGAGTGCAGATATGCTAGGTGATGCATTAAATATCTCTAGACGTGGAAAACACAAGGAAGGCGGCAGTTTACAACGCTTTGATTGATGTTCCAATTGGTGCAAAGGCTCAAACCATACTCACTTTGAGACTGTATCATGCAGGCACGACGCAGGTTACAGGCACTCGGCCTCGTTCTGATTCTAGCACTCAGTTCAACAGCGGCACCAGCATCGGCTCAGGCGAACGACCCAAAGCAACCTTCGGTTGACAATCCACATATGCATTTTTGGGGAACAGAACAATTAGACCAATGTTGGACTCATTTTGATAGAAATGATTCAGACGGTTCTTCTCCCTCAGGATATGGAGAGAAGACCTTCTCACAAAGTCAACAAGTCGAGGTTGACTATACTTGCGGGATTGAGTCGGGTCAAACATTCAAGGAAGATATGTACCTCGATAATAATGGAACAATACTAATTGAATTAATGTTCAGAATTGATTCAGCCGATTGTCAAGATAACTCCGAATGTAAAAATCTCACAATTACCCTATCTCAAGGAATTATCGAGGTAGCCCAGCACATTATTCCTGTTGAGTCCATTAATGGAGGAACTGACGAGTCTGTAAGATGGGAAATACCAGTTAATGAAACAATGTATAGATGGAACAAAAGTGGAGAGGAACCTTCGATAAGAATAGAATATTCAGCACCAGGAGATAGTGGATTGGGATGTGGATTCGTTTTTGACTGTGATGGTCTATTTCGAATGTATTTCTCAAACAATGAAGATAATTTCAGCGTTGAGGCGAACTTCCCTGTCGTTAACAAGACTGAGCCTGGAACCGGCGGTGATGGCGGTGGCATCGGTGGAGCAGTCGATGACGCACTACCCGGATTCGGACTTGCAGCGGGTGTTGCAGCCCTAGCAATGGCAGCAGTAGCAGCAAGTTCACGCCCACGCAAAGAATAGTCTAGTCAGTGCTACAAGTCCTCTACTGCAACGGTTGATTCCTCACCGGTACCGAGGTCTTTGATTCGCACCTTACCCGCAGCCCACTCCTCTGGCATGACCATGACTAATCGGGATGCTCCGCACCTTTCGGCATGCTTGAAAACCCACTTCATACGCTTATCCTCAAGCACCAAGTCGACACTTCGACCATTTGCCCTCAAAGCACTAGCAACCTGCATAGCAGCACCTCTCAATTCTGCACCCATACCGAATACGACATCTGAAACTCCATTCGTCAAATCGGGAACCAAGCCTTTCTCGGCTAGTAATTCCATGACCACCATATCTCCGAAGCCAAAGCCGGTGGCGGGCAGATCTTTTCCACCAAGTGTTCCAATCAACTTGTCATAGCGCCCGCCGCCACAAATTGCGCGCAATTCACCTGCACGGTCATGGGCCTCAAACACAGGTCCAGTATAGTAAGCAAGGCCACGCACAACAGAAGCATCGAACTCTACCCAGTCGCTGATTCCATAGGCATCTGTCAGAGCGAACAATGCATTCAATTCACCAACTGCTGCACTGTCACTACCCAAAGCAGAAGCAAGACTGGATAAATCATTGATACTCAAAACCGATTGAATAGTTGAGATTGAAGATGAATCGAGGCCTAATTCAGATAACTGTGCCTCGATTTTATCGGCAGGTAATTTATCCATTTTGTCGACAATAATGCAAGTTTGAGCGAAGGTATCACCTGAAATTGCCAATGAGCCCAAGACTTCCTCTAACACCTTGCGACTACTAACTCGAATCACCAAATCGGCTGAACCTAAGCCGACGCTTTGGAAGAACTGAACAAGAACTGAGAGAAGCTCAGCATCGGCCTCAACTCCATCCATACCCCAGATGTCAACATTCCACTGGTAGTGCTCACGACCTCGGCCACGTTGCGTCCTCTCGTAGCGCCAACATTGGGGAATCGAATACCATTTGATTGGTAGAGCCAGAGCACCTGCTCTTGCCATCACCATCCTTGCCAATGAAGGAGTCATTTCTGGGCGCAAAGCCACCTTGCGCCCGCCCTTGTCTTCGAAATTGTAGAGTTGTTGAGTGATTTCCTCGCCAGCCTTGCGCGTGTAGAGTTCTTCTGTCTCAAGAACAGGAGCATCATACTCCTCGAATCCGTGGGCTCGAGCCGCCGAATGGAAGCGCTCGAATAGCCAATTTCGCACGCGCATATCTTCGGGGTAGAAGTCGCGCGTACCACGTACTCCCTGAGTCACGAAGGGAAAGGGGCGGCCATTTGTTCTTCAAGCCCTACGCCGCTCTTTGAACTCAGCAAGCCTTTCTGAGCGAGTAATCCGACCGTCGGAGAGGGGGAATGCTAGCCATCTTAGAGTTAGGAAAGAGAGGAAACCAAAGATTGCCTCATTGATGAAGAAGATGATGATGTGATTGTAACCGAGTATGTCGCTGAAGTAAGCAATTGAAGCAGTAGATATGAGCCAAAGAATGCCATATATGACAAGCATGACGATAAGGCTCTGGGTGTATCCAGTAGGAGATTCAAAAGTTAACCAGCGATGTAGGAAATGAGCCTGCCAAGTACTAACCAGATAGGCTATTGCCCAAGCACTAGCGGCTGGAAAACCCTCGACTAGAGCCATTCCTTCTAACCAATAATAGATTAGAAACATCACTGCGACATTTATGCAACCAACCGCACAATACATCACGTATTCTCGAATGAGTTTGGACCAAGGGTAATCCTCGTTGACCAGCACTCGGTTCCCTCACGCGAGTTCCGCTTCAAGAGACGCACCGGAGTGACCTCGAGTGTCACCATAATCGTCAACAAAAGTTGGAGGTAACGAATCACCAACCTGAACGATGTATGGGTCCTCTCCACCAGGAAGGGTATCGATTGGCGCATCTGCACCATCAGGTACATTTCGATAGAGGGGACGTGGTTCTAAGTCCCAATTTGGTGGCCATAGGGAACCATTCACTGAAGTTACACGGTTAACCAAGATATATTTGTTCATACCAATGAATAGACCAGCAGTAACTCCCCAGAACAGTAAGATGATGGAGATTCCATGCGGGTTTGATGGGTTCCATGGATCATGAACATTCGTCAGAAGGTCACCAAAGTAAGATAGCATCAGTACGCCGAACATCAATGGGAATCCAAGATACATGATGTAATCCCACCACTTTCCAATCCACCAATCGTTGTCACCAGTGTTGATGAAATCATCTCGGAAAGAAGATACACCATGGTCAAGGTATTCACGGAAGTCAAAGCCTTCCACTCCATTGTCATCTTGCCAAACACGGTAGCGATTCCATCCGTACTTCCAAATTGAGTATGCAATGAATAATCCGCTGAACATCAGCCCGTAGCCCCAAATGTGATCCTGAACTTCTAGGAATTGTGGGAAGGCAACCCCGGTGCCTGGGTCCATGCGAATCCACAACATGGCGCTGGGCAGACCGAAGAAGAAAATTGCAATCGTAGTGAATCCAACAGCCTGAGGTCTCTCGATTCCGTGGTCAACGAAGTTGCGAACACAGAGTTCAACAGTAGATATCATCGAAGTTAGAGCGGCAAAAGAAAGGGCTAGGAAGAACATTGTAACCATAGCCAATTGAACAACAGGGCCTCCAGGTGCTTGAGCGAAAACCTCTGGTAAAACGAGGAAAGTGATTGCGCTGCTACCTCCACTAACTGCGCTAAGCGGGTCATCGACAACTGCGAATACTGCCATCATAACTGTCAATCCTGCAATAATCGAGATGCTGTTGTTTGCAAGACACATTGTCGCGGCGTTGAGAGTTGTATCCTCATCCTTACGCATGTAGACTGAGTAAGTGATTGCCATACCCATTCCAGCAGAACATGACCAAGCTGACTGAGATAGACCGTTGATCCAAGTCTCTGGTTGAGCCAAATACTCTGGCTGGATACTGAACATGTAGACGAATCCATCGAGGCTGCCATCATCAAGGTCCATGACGAAGGCGAGGAATAAAGCCGCGAATAATAGAACGAATAGTGAGACCATCAAGAATACATTGACCTTCTCAATCGCCTTTGCACCATTCCAAATTGCTAGCAAGGTGATGATTACTGCAATTGCTTGGAAGAAAATTACTTGCTCGGGTGCTTGAAGGAATGAATTCCAAACCTCGACAGTATCAACATCGCCTGACAGACCACCGCGAATCGCTGCCTGGAAGTAATTCAGACACCATCCTGTAACAACAGCATAATAGAAACCAATAGCGGTTGAAATCCAAGCCGTCCACAGACCCATCCAAGCGAATCTCTTTCCTGCAAAAATTCGGAAAGTACCAACAGTTCCAGTTCTACTGCGCTTACCCAGAGCAAACTCTGCAATAATTAGTGGAACTGACCAAAGGAAGAGGAAAATTACCCATGGAACGAGGAATGAACCTCCACCATTGGCACCGACCATTCTTGGGAATCGCCAAATGTTTCCAGTTCCTATCGCAGCACCAATAGTGGCGAAAATTAGACCAAGGCGTCCGCTGAACTCATCAGAACCTCCGGATTGCATCAAACATCCTCCTCGGTTACAAATTCAGGAGGGAGGCCAATCACACCGCGTTCATCATCAAACATAGCCCTCAAGGTATAACCTAAGCCACCCCAGACCATTGTAGCGATGAAGGTAAACATCAACAGAGCAAAAACACCTGATCCAAACGGTGCTCGATAAGGCAATGATAATTCATAGTAATTGGCAGTATCAGAATTAGGATAAGTAAAGGGGAAGGCTCCATTTGTGGTACCCAACATCGCCTTGTAGTGTATCTTGCCTACTGCAGTATCAGGTATCGGAATATGAGAGACTATGCGAGTTCCGTTGGAACCATCTAGCAGAACACAAGATTCGCTAGTTTCATCAAAGGCCGACATTTTCCAGTTCACTGCAATCCACTCAGTAGGACCAAAGTCATCCTGCTGACGAGTAGGTTCAACCAAACGCCACATCAAGTGAGTGCGATTGACATCAGGAGTGAATGGGAAGGCCGAATCTAAGCACATTCCAATGGGAATCTCACCACGAGTCGGCACAGAAACTTCACTAGGAGTATCAATCCACTGAGTGCTGGTTGTATTCTCAATACCAACAATTGCACGATATCTTGGGTCATCTGCAATCTCAATCATGTAAAATGGGACTCCAAGGTTGAGGACTGCTATGTGGGCGATATCCTCAGGTAACTCATGGAAGGCGTTACCAATCTCAATAGTGTAACAATATGAATTGTGAACGCCGTAGTGCCAATCACAGAAATCACCTGTAGTCGGATAAAGATCAGATGACTGCATGGGGGCATAATTTGTCATTTCACCCATAATATTTCCATGATACTCAAGGTATTCTTGATCTGGATTGTCACAGTCAGTGCAGTGACCCCAAGGCCATAGAACCAGTTCAGAGAACGAGTGCCAAGTCAAGGTGGATTTGAAATCTGAAGCTCCATCGCCATCATCGTCGTTCATTTCGGTAATATCTTGGATAAACTTGGTCTCAGGCTCACTGTTACCGCCCATCCAGTCTTCGTCGGTCTGACCATCAGCATCGTCGTCCTTTCCATCAACATGGTCCTCGTTGACTAATCCATCTCCATCATTGTCCTCATAATTAACAGGGCCATTGTAAACGTCGTTATTAGCCCCTGAATCAGAATAGCACATACCTGGGAATAGCGGACCAGTTGCACCCAATGGTGCACCCCACTCAAATTGGTAGTTGCGGTTTAGGTCTACACCATCACACGAGGGATCTGGCTCTTCATCGATATCAGGAATTGGGGTTACTCCAGTAACGGTGTTGTCGCGTAGATTCTTTCTCCAACCAGAGGTTCTACAATTCTCCCAAGCAGTCTCACCACAGTATACTTCTCTGTCATAGCGGTTACCATCGACATTGAGCATTGGAATAAGATAAATTTCACGTGTATTGACCATATCGGTGATAAATTGTTCACTAAAGTCCTCATCAACTCCTAAATCACCTGGGCCACAAGGTACACCGTCTCCATTGCTGTCTTGGTTGGTAGCGTTCAACAGCAAGCAGTCACCATCGTTGTCTATGCCGTCCCAGCCGTCTTCGTCAACTAATCCGTCACCGTCATTATCGATTCCGGCCTTTCCGTAGTAGTATGCCACAGTCTCTAGGAAAAACATTGGAACTTCGTATGACATCCACTCTCTAGCATGGTGATTACCTACTAGCATAACATCAGGGCGGTCGGCATAATTTCCATCATCACCGTTGAATTCATTGTAATCCCCGCCATTAACATTAGCAGTAATTTTCATCCATGGACTTCGGTGATTGTAGTACCATCCCTCATATTCGGTGGCAGTCATTTCATCGCCACGAGCATTGACGCCACCAAGTAACCCTTCATGGAATTGAAGAAAATTAGGATAATAGGCAGCCAAAGTTTGCATTCTCTCCTTCATTGAAAAGTAGTCATGGTACGAACGGAATTGGAGTTGATCATAATCACCATGTGGCCCCCAAGGGAAGATCTGGTTGGCATAATCAGATGACCAGATTTCCTCGGGTGTTGCCCCTGTATCAGCATCTTGAGCTACTACCGGTGAGAGCATTACAACGGGAGCGAAGACCGAAAGAAGAAGGGGCATTAGCAGGGCTATTGCAGGGATTCGTCGCGCTCTAGCGACTCCAATCGAATCAGAGAGTCTCATGCTGCCCGCCATAGGAACATCCTGTCGAGTCGTAAGGCGGTCTTCAATCCCTCGCTAAGTCGGTCCATAGGACCGGGGCGGGGTTTATTGGGGGGTGGTCGTCGGGCGAGTCATGCAAGAAGGGGCTGACATGGCTACTGGAAGTACCGGATTTCCTTATGATTTCCTGAATGAATTCATGGAAAAGGGTACTGATGAATTGATTTTTGGAATGAATAGTGGAACTTTGATTATTGTTCTAGCACTAATCGGTTTATCCGTTGCTGGTGGAATTGCTGCAAGGCGCTTCATCTTCCCTAAATTAATGGATTTACTCTCAAAAACGGATAGGATTGATGGAAAGACATTGATGGCACCAAAATCTCTTGGATGGATGATTGGTTTCCTGATTTTCTCAGAATCTATGTCTTGGCTTTCCAATAATACTGGACCAATCTGGGATGATTCATTTGCACAGGCACTAATTGATTGGACATTCACACTATTTGTTCTAGGCCTGTTACTAGCAACTTACCGGCTAGTTGACTTCCTCGATGCTTTCATTGTCGTTGAGGGTGATGCGAATATCGCTAGCCGCCGTTCTTTGGCAAGTGTAGCAGAATCTGTGGGTCACCTTGCAGTGGTTTTGATTGCAGCATTCGTAATGGCTGGTCTGATTGGTATCGATCTAAATGGATTGATTGCAGGATTGGGAATTACGGGTCTAGCATTAGCCCTCGCAGCGCGCGACACTGTAGCCAATATCTTCGGAGCAATTTCAATCATTATTGACCAACCATTCAATGTCGGTGATTGGATACTAGTTGAGGGAATTGAAGGAGAAGTTGTAGAAATAGGACTACGTACAACTCTAATTAGATCCTCAGCAGATACTTTGATTACTATTCCAAATGCAAACCTAGTAAACTCTCCAGTTGAGAATTTCAGTCAGCGAAGATTCCGTAGAATACAACCTACCTTCGAATTTGAAGCGAATTCAAATCCAGAGTCATTGAAGTCATTCTGTGAGAAGTTACTAACCAAGGTGAAGGAAGATGCTCGTGCAGTAAAGGAAGGAGATTCTTGGGTTCGTGTAAATTCATTTGGTCCTTCAATGGTAACCGTATCCTGTAACTTCTATTCAGTTCAGTCCGCAGCATCACAAAGAGAAATGACTGAAGATATCATACTGATGGCTCAGACGATTGCAACAGATTGTGGATTAGAATTCCACGAACCTCGTCTACGTCGACAATGAGGAGCACTCAGAATGACGCATTTGGTACTAATTCGACACGGTCAATCTGTGTGGAATGCCGCAAATCGTTTCACCGGCTGGACTGATGTTGAGCTATCTCCTAAGGGAGAGGATGAAGCAGCCGCTGCAGGCAAAGAATTAGCCGATTTATCCTTCGACGTGGTACACACTAGCGCATTAGTAAGGGCTCAGCGTACTGCTGAAATTGTCATGCTTCATAATCGTGCATCTGGTGATATTCCAACTAGATACGATGAACGACTCAATGAGCGGCATTATGGAGATTTGCAGGGACTCAATAAAGCGGAGACCGCCGAAATTCATGGTGCTGAACAAGTTCACATCTGGAGGCGTTCGTTCGATGTTCCACCACCTGGTGGAGAAAGTCTTGAAATGACTGCAGAACGAACTATCCCCTATTTTGTTGAAGAAATAATACCTGATTTAGAAGAAGGAAAAAATGTCCTTGTTGCGGCTCATGGGAACTCTTTGAGATCTATTGTAATGTATATCGAGAAGATTTCTCCAGATGACATAACCAGTCTTGAAATTCCAACTGGAGTCCCAATGCACTACGTCTTTAAGAATAGAGAAATTCGTAGAGTTGACTGAATTTCACCACTAATGAATCGGATTTTCTGGCGGCGGGGCTGCAGCATGATATTTTCTTCGTAAAATATAGGCTAAGGAGAAAAGTATCAACGGGATATATGGGAATAATAGGTCTCCATCTAGCCACAAGGATGTCCAGTTATATGCGCCACGAATCCCCAATAAAGCACACATTATCCAAAGAGCAGAGAGTATTCTAGAATTGAAGAGTTGTTTTTGTAATGCTGGAACTTTCTTAATTACAGTTACCGCAGGTTCAGGCGCACCAGACTGATGAGATACTGCCTCAACGACATCTAGAAGGGATTGTTCATATTCCCAAATCACTACCCCTCCTGTATGTGCACTAAACGATCTTTTGGAACACCATGAAGGTGGTGCAGTTGTGGACCACCCGTCAATTACTGCTTTTCGGAGAATTGAAAGTTCAATTTCACTAGAATTGTTATAGTGGATTCGAGAAATATCTTGTAATAAGCTTGCAACATCACGAATTGCTGGAAGATCAAACTCATTCTGGAGAAGCCCATATGCTAGTCGAGAAGGACCAATTCTTATTCCCATCGAACCTGAATTAGACTCAAAAAATTGAGAGAGGCGTACATCCCCCAAGTCTAGCGTTGCAGGTGCGCCCCTAGTGAAGGGGGCCCGCCACAATGATGCTGACTTCAGGCGAACCTCGATTTCATGAAATCTCTCATTCCATCTCTTCTGGTCGGGGGGATTAGTCCATTCGGATTCAGCTGCTAGGTGATACCGTCCGAGTGCTGCTCCGCATCGATGAAGCAGTGTTTGGGTAGATTCAGTATCGTTTCGCTGCAAATGATCAGAAAGAACCTCTGCTGCATCGTTCGAAACCTCTCTCTTTCTACGCAATAAGATTAATTCATGGTCTTCATGCAAGTAACCGCCACATGGAACATCGAAATCATTCGGTGCGATTCTTGAGCGAGAGCGGAGGTTTGGTCCGCTCCAAGGCTGTATCTCAGCAAGCCACAAGCCGTCTTCTGCAGTGATTTCGAAGACAGGTCCCCTTTCTGAGGCTTCAATTATTATCGATTGGATATTTCGTGGCACTTCACCCCATTCAGTCAGTTCTTCTATTGCCTTTTGCCACCCCTCAGAAGTAGAAAGTGATTCAACTGGCTCTAGAATTTCAATACGGAATCTCATACCTCGAAACAGATGTGAAGAGAATCCTGAAGGTGCCTCAACTTGAGAGTCGACCTCGACCATAGCTGAAGGACGCCATGCATTATGGAGGTGTGACTCGGACGGTGACACAGTGCGGCCAAAGCCGATTAAGGCTTGATGCAATCGGTCAAGCCAATTCAATTATTCCGAAGGATTGAACCGGAGTAGGTGAAGCGGCATATTGTGATTCAGACACCTGAGGATATGCCACTG
>JASMAJ010000180.1 GCA_030754395.1 Candidatus Thalassarchaeaceae archaeon
ATGGTCGAGCCATAAATTCGAAGCGACCTGATGAAAATCCAATGTGTAATTTGCGCTTTTCGGCAGAATTCATGCCATGCATTGCGAGAAAAGCACCAATTCGTTCGGCATGAGCAATTGGCCCTCCATTTGCCAATAGGCACATTACGGCACTACCAACTTCCATTCTTTTACTTCGTGAGAACATTTTCTGGGCAATTTGTACAAAATCAGTACAAAGTCCAACCTCACCCGGATAGTGTGGTACTACAGGCTTGGAGTTGCGTTTCTGTATCTCGGTTGAAAGGTGTGCCTGAGCCACCCATCCTATACCAAATCCTAATTCATCCGCTTTCTCAACTTGGTCAAAGAAATTAGCAAACATCTCATTCTCAGTAGGTTCGTATCCAGTTGTATCTGGAGTCTGAGATATTGAGAAGAATACATCAAATTCCAAGGTATCACCTAATCAGATTGATCTCATTCTTCCGCCATCAACTGCAAGACTGGTGCCTCTAATAGAACTTGAAGATGGTAAGCATAGGAAGGTGACAGCCGCGGCAGTCTCTAATGGGTCAATTAGTCGCTGGATAGGAACGGAGTCCATCCATGAATTACGAACTTCCTCCACCGACTTACCAGTTTTCTCAGAAATTGAACCCGCTAGTGAGTCTAGTCTGTCAGTATCGGTGAATCCCGGCATGATGTTGTTGATTGTGATGCATGGAGCAAATTCACGAGATAGTGATTTTGCCCATGATGCCATAGCCCCTCTGAGTGTATTAGACAGACCAATATTGTCGATAGGCTCGCGAACCGAAGTAGAGATAATATTGACAAATCTACCATATCCAACCGCTTCCATTCTTGGGGCTAGAATTTGAGCGATTGTGTGAGATGCGTGAAGATGACGAGAGAAAGGCCCCTCAAATTCATTGAGTGTATTCTGAAGAAGAGGGCCTCCGGGTGGACCTCCTGCATTATTGATGACAATCTCAACCATACCTAGGCCTAGAATCGCTTCACGCACCGCCTCGAGATTTTCGAGATCCAATACTAGAGATTCATGACCATTTCCATGCATTTGAGAGATTAATTCATCCAATTCATCAGCGGACCTTGCACAGGCAATGACCCTTGCTCCTGCACGTGCAAGCATCATCGCACAGGCTCTTCCGATACCTTTGCTGGCTCCACATACTAGAGCCGTGCGCCCAGCCAATATTCCATCTGCGTAAGGAAAATCTTCATTCAATAAATCACTCATTATTTCACCTCAATTGACATAGTGTGCATATGTCTGTTTAGCTAATTTTTCGTATACGACCTCTAGAACTTCATCCGATGCATTACGGAAAGTGGGGTTGTCACTATGGCCCTGCGGGTGTCGCATATCATCCCAACGCCCCTCTTCGTATGCCATCAGTGCTTCCTTCATCAAAACTCCAGCCAAAACAAGGGTTTCATAGCACAAATCTTCGTAATTCATTCCACGCTTGACGGGTACTTCTCTACGAAGTAGAAGTTCACCAGTGTCGATGCCATTATCACAAAAGTGAGTAGATGAGCCAATTGGTATGTCGTGGTAAACACTCCATGCAGGTGAGGCAGAGCCACGACAATCAGGAAGAAGTCCTGGGTGTGAATTAATTACTCCATCAGAGGGGTGATCAAGAATTTCTCCTCGAATTATTCTAGTTCCTCCAAAGACGATTAAATCGAGTGGTAAATCACGAATGTGTGGCATAACTTCCTCACTATTATGAATAGGGACTTCGATGTGAGGGACATCTATGCCTTGAGACGATAATTCGGACAATTGAGCCTCAATTGTAGGTGCTATATCATTACCTTCGATGCGCTTGAGGAACTTCTCTCTCTCCTCATCTCCAATAACTGAATCTTCAGTGATGACAATGGTTGGAATAAAGCCCTCCGAGAGTATCTGGCGCAGCATCTCGCGGCCGTACGGATGTTCTTTCAGAAGCAAGTAAGCGAATCTCGGCTTGACCATGTTCCCCATTACGCGGAGGAGGCTTTGATACCCGTTCTTTTCGGTTAATTGAAATCATAAATTACTGAGAATAAGAGTCCCATCCACCAGTTAGAACGTTATGTTTGAGGAGGCTACCATCTGGATTCTGAGCCCAAACATTGCCATCTTTGTCTCGCCAGACTTTCTGGCCATGCTCATTAATCTGAGCATCAGTGGGAGCTTCGATTTTCGGCACAGGGGGAGGTGAAGATTCGATTAATGCTCCAAGATCAAAATCAACCCCTTCTTCATCCACCGATGATGGAGCATCATCCTCAGATTCAGTTACAGATTTTTCTGCGTGATGTATATCAACCATAGAGGATTCTACTAAATTATCCTTTATTTCACGTTCAGCTGAATCGAATGACTGGTCTATGAAATCGGCATCCTCGTCAGATACAGGAACTGAAACTCCACCGATTTCTAATACTTCGTGAGTATTGTCATCAGCCTCAAATTTCTCTTTTCTTCCACCAAAGCCCATCTTTACACTAAATGCAATAACAGCGAAAATAACTATTACAATCATTAAGTGAATTACCACTTCACCATATGATTGATACAACTTAATTGATGGGAAATCATCAGAATTATC
>JASMAJ010000181.1 GCA_030754395.1 Candidatus Thalassarchaeaceae archaeon
CATGCTGTAGATTCTATGGCAGCAAGTATGAGAAATCGGGTTGCAGCGTGTATTACTGAATTATTAAAATCATTATGATATAATTAACAAGGTGATTGGATGGTAGATTGGCGTCATGGAATTGCTTTACTTTTCGTTACTGCTTTTCTTCTACCTATGATTAAAGATGCCATTCAAGTATGGGATCAGGCAGAAAAGGAGCATGATGAGAATTGCAATCCTTTACTTACTGGTGGAATCGTCGATGCCGAATTGTGTTCTGAATTAGAGAATGATTCTTCTGCAAAGTTTCGTACTTTTTCTATTTTGAGTTTAGCAGCATTATTATCTGCAATTTCGGGCTTAGCCCTGATTCTTCCTTCAGGAGATGGCAGATATTCTCATCCACCTCCTGGCCTACGTTGATGAGTCTCCGGCCTTCACCAGCACCATGGCAAGGCGCGTGAGTGTGGATGATTGGATAGAGATAGAGGCGCAGGACAGTCCCGATGGCTCTTGGTTGTCGATGATGTCACGGGTTGCAGCTTTCCACCACAAGCACGCCTTCGCATCTAAGGAAAATAATGGACATGATATGGGTTATAGGGTCGCTTTGACGGTTGAAGAATTAGGTGAATTTGCTTCGGCGATAACCAAAGGTAAACCGGATGAAGAGGCTGCCGAAGAACTAGCAGATTTGTTAATTCTAATTCTTGGGCATTCACTAGCAATGAAAATTGATTTGGAGACCGAGTTTCACAAAAAGATGGATCGTATAATGAAAAGAAAGGCCCGAAGAGGGAAATTAGGAATCAGAGTTACCGAATATCAACCCGAAAACTAGTTCTTTGCTACTGAGAACTCCAATTGAGGTGTGCTTAGGTCTACTCCGTGTTCCTCTTGGAGGTCAAAGGCTGCCAAGTTGATTACATCTCTAATTTTCAATATTCTATATGGTTTTGAAACGTAATATGTCAATCTCCATCGTACTGCGTTATTGGCATTTTCTTTCAAAGAAATTTTTGGTTCCCTAGCCTCACTTAATCCATCGATATTCAGTTTAGCGGATTGGTAAACTGCACGAAGATAATTATTTACTATCTCTGTATTGGTTTCATATCCAATGTTAAAATCAACAAAATCTTTGAAAGGGCCTCCGTGATTTAGTTTGTAAAAATCAGTACGATTAGTCAATAAAGAGTGGTTGGGGACCTCTATATCATGACCTTGAACAAGATCTCTTATTCTTGTTTGTAAACCTCCTATTTCCATGACTATTCCCATGACATCCATGTCTGGAATTGAGATTACATCCCCTCTTTTTGCACTATTTCCACTTATGATTAAAATTCCACTTAGAAAATCCCTCAGCCAGTAATCTTTGGTTGTGAAAATCAATAGTGCTAGGAATCCTACTGCGCCAGTAGTTTCTAAGATACCCGTAATGCCCCAGATATTGATTAGAGTAATACTTGATGTAATTATAACAATTCCAAGTACAATTAATTCTAGAGTGCGAGATGTGGCTGTTTCGACATGTCTAGATGACCCCATGACATTGATGTCTTCACCATATCTAATCAGAATCATTCCATCAGCTATATTGTAGATGAGATAGGAAATGAGTAAGCAAAGAGAAGATTGACTAATTTGCTCATCGGGAAATGAACTATCATTCATTATTATTGAGACAATGAAGGCTGCAAAAACGGTGAGGTTGAATGAATGAAGAGTACGCAATCTTGTTTTTGTTTTTGCTTCATCAATTTCACCATGTAATTGTGCAATTTGTTTTGAGAATAAGAATACAAACGCATTCACTGCGAAGGTGAAATATTCAATCCAACTTAAATTGTTTAATCGTTCGACCAACAAGTCAAGAATCATAACCATGACGCTAGGAGGTCGGGGTCAAGGATTAACTTATTTCCGGATTTGTATGAATTGTTGGGTTAAATCAAATATTGATTTGTCTCGAGACCATCCCGCAATCCACAAACTAAGCATGATTCCACCAATTTGGAATAATAGTCTGATAACATGTCCTATAGGTGATAGGGATGCGCCATCTCCTAGTTCAATATCGCCTATCCACATGTATAGATTAGCTGGGTATAAAATAACTAAGAGTATGGCGCTAGAGAATCCTGAAATTTCTCTTGTTTTTGGAATTATTAGTCCTAATCCAACTATTATTTCAACGACTCCACTTGCTAAAACCCAAAATGTTGCTGAGCCAAACATCGGAGGGACAATTGGCTCAAACCAACTTGTATCAGTAAAGTGCATTACTCCCGCATAAATGAAGAACATACCTCCTAATATGGAAAAAATTTGACGCGAATCCATTTCATCGCCGCTTCCAAATTGAATAGGTTGAAGAAAATTCGTTCTTATCATCTGCATCAACGGACTCTACTATTTGTTCAGACCAGTTTGTTTTGTCCCATTCAGGAAATCTAATATCACCACTTTCTGATGTATGTGTCACCGTCATATGAATTTCTTCCACCTCGTCAAGAAACATCTCGTAAATTTGCGCTCCTCCAATTATCCAACATTCTTCGCAGCCATCTGCATATGCAATTTCTATAGCGCGACTTGAGTAA
>JASMAJ010000182.1 GCA_030754395.1 Candidatus Thalassarchaeaceae archaeon
TATCGCCACAGTCACATTTATCGTCGCAGTCACACTTATCGCCACAGTCACATTTATCGTCGCAGTCACACTTATCGCCACAGTCACATTTATCGTCGCAGTCACACTTATCGTCGCAGTCACACTTATCGCCACAGTCACAACATTCCTTGTTCAAGGACCACATTACAGGGCCGAGTTTCAGTTCTGGAGGTCCAGCGAAGAATTGAGCCATTCCGCCCATGATTTCTTTCACTGTAGGAAGTGCATCTTCTGCACTGGCTTGGTTATCGTAGGTTGCCATTCCAACAGCTTCACCTTCACCTGTCTCAACGACATTTAGGGATTTAAGTCCGGGAATCGCCTTAATCTGATCGCCCACAGAGTTGAAATGGGCTATGAACTCGTCTTTTCGGCTGGCATCGAACGATATGATATTGATTCTGTAGTACATGATATGCACCATATCTGTATAGTATAAGGTTATGGACAGTTAGCTATATTGGAGCCAAATCCAATTCACCGCTCCAGATGTCAAGCCCCCTCAATCTACATGGGAATTTCTGACCTAAAGATAATACGACTTTATCTTGATCAGTAGTTGCACTTTTCTCATCAATCAGATGTAGCCCAAATTCATCTGTAGATAATTGTCTCCCGTCTCCCAATTGGCTAACATGCAACTTACCACGAATAGCCCCATCATCGAGTAAATCAAGGGAAATCCAAGGATTGCGAAGTCCAACAACTCTGGCAGGCCATTGCTTTAGTTCAAGAGCATCATCCGAATTTTCTATTGAATCCAAAGTTCCTCCTCTCAATAAATGTAAATGGAAAGCATTGGCCACTAATTCCCATTCAATCGTTTTTGCTTCTCGGCTATTGGCTGTACATTGTTCTGAGATCGTGGTTATTTCTTCTTCTGAATGAATCCATTCTTCATCTTTCAGGAAAGATTTGAGTTGGCGATGAACAATTAGGTCGGCATATCTTCGAATGGGACTTGTGAAATGAACATAAGCATCTAAATTCAATCCAAAATGTCCCAAATTGTCTGGTGAATAAACGGCACGTTGTAAAAGATAGAACAGGCCATGGTCGACGACCCGCCGCGTAGCATCTTTTAGATTACTGGCTTTTTCTTGAACTTCCTGGAGAGAAATCAGGATATCCTTTCTGGCTTCAGGATCCAGAACATTCTTGAGATATTGAGGAATTTCATCCTGACCATCGGAAACTTCCAGACCACTAATCTGGATATTTCCACTTTGAGCCCAGTCACCCAACATACTTGCCAACTCAGCTTCTTCCGATTGTCCAAATTTCTTTACACTTGGCATCGGGAGTTCAATATCAATCCCCATAGCTTCGAATTTTGCATTCAATTCTTCAACTTCGGGTGCATCTGGTGGAGCATGACATCTCCATGGTAATGGTGCCTTTTCTTTACCGAGCATAATTCCAATCGAATTATTGGTGACAACCATAAATGTTTCAATCATCTCAGTTGCTTTGTTCGGCCATTTGACATTCACACTTATTTCATCATCATTGACCCTAGGTCGCAATTCAGCGGAATTCAAGTTCAATCTAATTTCATTCTGCCGTAAACCTTCTGCCAAGTCCATCATATCTTTGAAACGAGGATTGTCGAGAGCATCATCATAAGATAAATTTTCTCGAACCTCAATGATACTTTCAAAAGCCGATACTTTGCCAATAGTCCAGTCATCTTCTATTTCCATCGAAACAGTCATTGCTAATCTGGGCACTTTGGCCCTTAAGGAACATAAATTATCAGATAATCTAGAAGGCAGCATCGGTAGAACTGCATGCGGCAAGTAAACCGAGGTCGCTCTAGCTTGCGCTTCTTCATCTAAGAGTGTCTCAGGAGCAATGTAATGCGCTACATCTGCGATTGCGACCCATAAGGTCCGCTTTCCATTTTCTTCGATTAAACAGACCGCATCGTCAAAATCTTTCGCGGTTTTTGGATCTATCGTTACAAATGGCAAATGTCTCAAGTCAACTCGTCCCTCTTTCAGGGCCTTATCGGCATCGACATCCGGTATTCTTTCAGCAATGTCCGATAAGCGGGAATCATAATCCCTACCGAAAGGATTTGAACTATTCAATCTCAAATGATTTAATCTCAAATCCAATAATTGAGATGCATTGGTCCGCTTTGATTTCATAAGCAAGAGAGCAATCGAAGGCAAGGAATCACGGAATCTCAATCCCGAACAGGTATCTGCAAATGTTTTTGCATCCTTAATCAGATCATATGCTTTCCATTTGATGATATATTCGCTTTCAGATAAAGAGAATTCTTCTGGTAATTTCTCGTTAGATATTATTGCAAACCAGACATCTTCGATCAACTTATATCTTTTACTTTCTTCATCAGGCAATTGTCCAGTAAGAGGAATTTCGTCAGTGGGTGAATATGTATTGAAGAAATTACGCCAATGTCGAATACTAGCTTCGATTTCATTGAT
This sequence comes from Candidatus Thalassarchaeaceae archaeon, assembly GCA_030754395.1. Classification (GTDB taxonomy): domain Archaea; phylum Thermoplasmatota; class Poseidoniia; order Poseidoniales; family Thalassarchaeaceae; genus MGIIb-O1. The sequence continues at coordinate 2,478 of JASMAJ010000182.1, forward strand.
TTCATTTGGTTTTCTTAGAGTAAAATTAGATTTTTCTTGATAGAGAAACCACTGTCTTCCTTTCTTAGAATGTGCTAAGATTTCATCTATTTTACTTTTCAATTGCTTG
>JASMAJ010000183.1 GCA_030754395.1 Candidatus Thalassarchaeaceae archaeon
TTCTTCAGAATAGTCATAGAGAATACTCCAACGATGGATGCCATGTATCCTATGAATCCGAGAAGGATTGGGAGAATGACATAATCTGAGGACATTCCACTTCCATCTCCGCTAGCGATAATCATTGCTGCAATTATGGAGCCTACGAATGATTCGAAAATATCTGCACCCATTCCTGCAACATCTCCAACGTTATCTCCAACGTTATCTGCGATAACCCCTGGATTGCGAGGATCATCTTCAGGAATTCCTGCTTCAACCTTTCCGACCAAATCTGCGCCAACATCTGCTGCCTTGGTGTAAATTCCACCACCAACACGAGCGAAGAGAGCAATGGATGAAGCACCCATTCCGAATCCTGCAGCAGCAGTAATGTCTGATCCTTCAGTTCCTGCTCCTAGCCAGAATGCAATCAGAGAAATACCGAGCAATCCAAGTCCGCCAACAGAGAGCCCCATAACTGCTCCACCATTGTAAGAAACTTCTAGAGCAGCTGGCTGGCCACCATTCTTTGCAGCCATAGCAGTTCGGCCATTTGCCGAAGTTGCTGCCCGCATTCCAGACAATCCAGCAAGAATTGATGCGAGCGCACCTGCAAAGAATGCAATTGCGGTATTAGTATCATTCAATACCGCAAGTATTGCACCAACTAAGACTACGAAAATAGCCAAAACTCTGTATTCCGCTTTTAGGAAGGCCATTGCCCCATTCTGAATTTCTTGTGTAATTTCTGCAACTCGTGGGTTGTCAATCTCAATGCTGTTTACTTTTTTGTATAGAATCATAGCAATTAGTAGTCCAAAGAGGCCTGTTCCTGCTGCAATTAGTGGTATATTCTCCATCATGGTGTTCACCTATGTTGTGCCGCCGACCGGAGGACTCTATTTAATCCGAATTGTTGGTACCCGCCCCTACGGGGCGGTAATTCAGGCTTATTTCTGAAGCACTATATCTGCAAAGGATGCAAGAATCTCGGCCCCGTCATGCTCTCCTCTCAAAGAAGTATATTCCTCTTCTGAAATGTGCCCCCATTCATACGCTCTTTTGATTCTTGCTTTTGCCGCTTCGGGATGGAATTGTATTCCCCATGCCGGTAGTTTTCTCCCATCTTTATCGTTAACACGAATAGCAGTTACTTGATTGTGAGATGCTGTACTTAGTAGTGTGCAATTTTCTGGAATCGTCATCACATGATCTTGGTGGCTAAATACACCTACAATTGTATCCTCCTCATTAGTATGAGATGTCAATAACTTGTCCATTTCTCCTTCTTCTGTCAATTCCAAGTCCCATAATCCACTAGAAATAGCATCTGCTCTTTCAATCTCTGAACCAAGTGCATGGCAAAGCAATTGATGGCCGAAGCAAATCCCTAAGGTTGGAGTTCCTGACAAAGCCGCAACTCGGAGCAAGGAAGATGCCGGACCCATCCATTCCTCCCAGATACTGACATTACGTCGAGAACCACTACAGACGATTGCATCGACATTAAGTTCGTTCAGCCAATTAGCCATTTTTTCATCATTAGTGTGCATTGGCATTACTATCCGATGGAAGTGAGCCACATGTCCATTAAATTCAACATCATTCGAATCCCAAAATTCGTATTCATCATCCCAGTGAGGAACATCCTCTTCACTCAGGGTGACCTGAGTTTCTTTCTCTGTCTTTTCTCCAGATATTAATGACTGCATTTGTGGGGTGACAAGAAGCAATTCCACATTTTTTCGTGGAATAAAAGGGCGAACGACCTCTTGATTTCCTCCATGGCCAAATGTTGCTCTTTCAACTAAAAGGTCGAACATTAGAATGCGCATGTTACTAGCCATTGATACTCCATACCCACCAATGGTTCAAAGCATCTCGCCCATGAGAGGTGAACGAGGAATTAGCATGGCGGAGGTCGATAAGCAACTAATTCTAGAATCGGTTGGACCAGTTCAGGCTATTCTTGATGCGCATGATGGTGTGGTGAATGTAGTCGACACCACTGATGGTGTGATTATGATCTCCTTAGAAGGTGGATGTACTGGTTGCAGTTCGACCCCAATGACTGCAATGCAAATTTATTATTCATTGATGAAGCTCGAAGGTGTTGAAGATGTTATTTTTGTCAATGGTGAACTTCCAGCATATATGCGCGCTTTCATTGATGACAAACTCGGTGTTGAGGAATAACGAGTAAGGGCTATCCTCCTAGTTCTTTTCTTCGGCTTCTGCTCGTCTCATCTTCATGATTTGATGAGGATTTGTTTCTCCCTGAACATCAGTTCCTTTGATGTTCAGCATCCCTGCGCCAGCAACAATAAGGGCAACTAAGGCAAAAGGCCGAGCGACGTTTCGAGAACCCCATAACTCCCCTCCCATATAGTGCAGAGCAAATAGCATTACAGCAGATGTGACACAAAGAAATGCAATTACGCGTTGAGTCATTTTCTCCCCTCCTTCAGCACGAGAAAATGTTCCAATACTCATCCAAAGAAGTGTAGCTATGCTACACATTGCCACAGAGATCGACTCCAGTCCCGATAGCACATCCATACCTCTTCTCGTGTGTGTATTGTTTGT
>JASMAJ010000184.1 GCA_030754395.1 Candidatus Thalassarchaeaceae archaeon
AGAAATGCTACATCTGGAAATAATAAACTCCTAGAGTATGTGAACCAATCAATATCTTCCTTGGGCATATTAACAACGGAAAAAGTAAAGAAGATAAAGTCTAATTTCTATGAAAAGATTGGTGCTGAATATGGAGTTGAATCTGAAAGTGGATCAAAGGCAATGTTCTGGATATGGTTGGTAATTCTGACTCTTGTTGTCATTTGGCTTCCCTCGGTCACTGACTTCACCAAGGTATTACAGGTGTCTAATTTTATTGTTACACTATCCATCTTCCTGATTTTAGCTTACGCATTAAATCTTCATACAGGTATGACCGGTCTTCTCAATTTCGGAATTATATTCTTTGCTGCAGTCGGTGCTATTGTAGTCGGAATCCTCACTGCACCTAGTGAACTCTATGGTTATGATTGGCCAATCTTACCTGCGCTTATTGTTGCAATGATAATTGGTGCAATATTCGGCTGGCTTCTTGCTTATCCTACTGCTAGACTTCGTAGCGATTACTTCGCTATTATCACTATATCACTTGGAGAGATAGTAAGACTTTTGCTTATGGGCGAGCCCCTATTGAGAGCCGGGGGCAATCAATCTGCAATCGGCATTCAGAGATATCCATTACCTCTGCAGGAATGGTGGTTTTGTGGATCTAATCCCCCCATCTCAGATTCAGGAGAGAAACTTTCTCCGATTGCTTGCTCAGTAACCTCTGGAATAGACAGTATGGCAGTAACTGTTGGCGATATAATTGGATTAAGTCAACCTGCACCATATATGATGCTGCTTGCCGTAATTGGCTTATTAGGCGTTGCATTTTCATGGAAACTTCTCAATTTATTATTCGAATCTCCTTGGGGGCGTATACTGCGCTCTATCCGTGAGGATGAAGAGGTCGCTCAGCATCACGGACACGACATTCTAACACACAAAGCAGCAAGCCTTGCATTTGGGGCAGCAATAGCCGCATTTGCAGGAGCTCTATGGGCATGGAAAATGACTGGATTTCAACCTAGTTTTATGTCCCCAGCCAGGTCAACTTTCCTAGTTTGGGCTGCCTTCATTATCGGGGGTGCAGCAAACAACCGTGGTATGCTAATTGGAGCTTTGATAATCACACTGACAGAGTTCTTTTTTAACGTCTTAGTTGTAGCCCAAGGAAGCTCAAGCCTTCCTCTTGCGGGTTTAGCTGATTTAATCGATGAATCATTTATTTGGTTAGTGGTAAACCCTTTCCAGGTTGCAGCTATTCTCATGTTTTTAGCTATAATTGGAGCTATTCTAAGAAATTCAGGCATCGCTGAAACACTTTTCTGGTTTTCGGTGGTTTTCATAATCTGCGGAATTATATTCGATCAGCGCTCAATTGTTCTCGTATTCCCAGAAATTCTTGGAGGAATCAAGACACAGATGACTTATGTCAAGCTCATGCTAATTGGTCTTCTGATAACGATGTCACTCAAGTATAACCCTAATGGGTTGCTACCTGAAGTCCCCTATCGACCAGAACGTCCTAAGGAGGCAGATTCTGAATGACTGCTGTAATGAAAGTCGAAAATCTGCGGATGGAGTTTGGCGGACTAGTTGCCGTTAATGATGTTTCATTCGAGGTCAACGAAGGAGAGTTCATTGGACTTATTGGGCCTAATGGATGTGGTAAATCTACTACTTTCAATTGCATAAGCGGTTTGCTCAATCAAACATCAGGAAAAATCGAAGTATTTGGTACTGATGTGTCGAAAATGCGACCTGATGAGATTCAAAGTCTTGGTGTTACTCGAACTTTCCAGCACACACGTCTGTGGCGTGAAATGAGTGTAATCGAAAATCTCCTCGTTCCTCCAAGAGACCAGTTCAGACCAAGTCTCACTGTTTCCGAATTTAGAAAAGCCTTATCTTACGGAATTTGCGGCCTGCTAGCTCTGCTCACTGCACTATTGGCTCAGAGCATGCTAGTCGAATACCTTGCCTATCTAACGACGATTACTGCGTTTGGGATGGTAGCGTGGTGGTCAGACCCACAGAAACATGTTTGGAATTCTTTGATTCAAGGACGAAACAATCCACCTGAGATTGAAAGATTATCCAAGGTTTATTCGACTCTTGACCAGTTAGAAGTACCTCACATGGCCCCTAATCTTGCAAATGAGTTATCGGGAGGTCAAAGCAAGCTTGTTGATATCGGTCGCTCTATGATGGGCGATCCACGACTCCTACTTCTTGACGAGCCAGTAGCGGGTGTCGCTGGACCTTTGGCGATGAAGATATTCGCCAACCTTAGAAAACTTGTAGATGAAACTGGAGTATCTGTTCTAATTATTGAACATAATATGGACTTTATTTTACGACAGGGCGTTGACCGTATTGTAGTTATGAACGAAGGAGAACTTTTGATGGTTGGAACACCAGACGAGGTTCGATCGAATAGAGCAGTGATAGAGGCTTATCTTGGTTCTGGAGGAGATACAAGAGAGGATTCAGAATGACCCGAGTTCTAGAGGTATCAGGACTTACTGGTGGCTATGGTTCAGTACAGATTATCTATGGAATCGACTTATACGTCGAC
>JASMAJ010000185.1 GCA_030754395.1 Candidatus Thalassarchaeaceae archaeon
ACCAGATTTAGTTGCACAGGGAGTGGGTTCAGTAGCTAGAACCGGAATTACCGGGGTAATTATGGCAACATTAATTCTAATTGGATTGATTGTTTCTGCTGGTCTTTCAGTTTCTATTGCGCGAATAATTATTGGAATCACTGGACCAATACCTAGAACACTTGGAAGTTTGAGTGTCGGAATTCGTCCACGTGCCTGGGGATTGGCCAGCTCAATGTTAGGTGGTTGGCTATTGATTAGTCTACTAGTGGGCCCAGTATTGGGTTCAATGTGAGACAGCGAACAACCGAGAGCATCATAAGAGTAGGGCCACTCGTTGGGTTACTCCTTTGGGGGTATAGTATAACCTGGTAGTACCGCGGGCTCCAGTTGCACGGGAATGACGACGAGTGGGTAATCTGATGGTTTTGATGACCAACTGGAGCACCGACCCTTCGCAAACCGAGAGCGTGCATCTGCCAGGTGCACGCTAAGCGGAAGATACCCGCTAATCTGGGTTCAAATCCCAGTGCCCCCACCAAATATCATCTGAGTTAGCCTGATTGAATCAAGGCCTCTCATCTTTCACTTCAATTGCACTGGTCTTTACAGTCTCAGCCTCAAGAACACTTTGTCTTACAGCCATTGCTGTATCTGGAGTAACTGAAATTGAGGAAATTCCACATTCAACTAAGAATGGAGGAAATTCGTTGGGGTGATCACTAGGGGCCTGCCCACAGATTCCAATCTCAAGTCCCCTAGATGTGAATGCATCAATAGCGGTTCGAATCATCGACCTGACCGCTGGTGCCCGGGCATCAACCTGATGTTGATAGCCCTCTAAATCATCTCTAGAGACCGCATAAACGGTCTGTACCAAATCATTTGTTCCAATTGATCCTCCAGATAACTGCATTTTGTCAATAAATGAATCAGCATCGATTACATTTGATGGTAATTCAACCATTACGAAAAGAGGCACTCCGTTACTTGGTCCTATTGCATATCCTTCAAGCAAATTCTTCACAGCCTCTCCCTCCTCTGGTGAGCGACAGAATGGAACCATGAGTTGGAGATTATTCAGGCCGAAGTCATAGAAAACTGAAGCAAGCGCTTCACACTCCATCTTGAATGCAGGTTTGAAGATTGGATCTAGATATCTTGAGGCACCTCTCCAAGCAATCATTGGGTTTTCTTCAACGGGCTCAAATATCCGACCTCCAAGTAGGTCTCGGTATTCGTTTGATTTGAAATCTGACAGGCGAACTAATACAGGTCGAGGATAAAATGCAGCACAAATTAGTCCAACCCCTTCCCTCAATTTGTCAATAAAGAGTCCACTGGGGTGTTCATAATTCCAACATCTTCTTTCTATCGCTTCAACAGTTTCTCGAATGTTCTCTTCAGGAATTTCAGCAAGATTCCTTGCAAAAGGCTCAATTTCTGTTGTCATAATACCTGTGTCTAGATATTTTTTGAGAGAGTGATAATGAATGAAAGCGAGAGGGTGAATGGCTATTTCACCAGAGAGTACGAACTCAATTCGAGCCAACCCTACACCATCTACAGGTAACTGTGAGTCCACTAATGACTTAGTGGGAAATCCTACATTCAGTTTGATTTTTGTCTCCAGTGGAGTAGAGGTATCTACAAAATATTCGACTATCTCAAAGGAGTGCTCGCCTTCAAAGATATATCCTGTATCTCCTTCTGAGCAAGAACCTGTTACTTTCATCTGGTTCTCAAGTTTCAGAGCATCAGCACAACCCACAATGGCGGGAATACCAAACTCTCTAGCAATTATTGCGGCATGACTAGTCCTACCTCCTTTGCGTGTAATAATTAGTGAAGCATTCTTCATCATTGGTTCCCAATCTGGGGTCGTCATTTCAGTAACTAACACATCTCCTTTCTCGAAGATAAGCTCGTCCCATGGGATATCTTCTATTTTTTCACCATCAGCTAATCTTTTCTGTAAGGTCCGCCGTCTTTCCAATACTTCCTTGTAAGAATTGTAGGTTCTAACCGAGCCTGCTCCAATTCTCTTACCGACCGCTTGTCCAGTAGCAAGGACATGATTCTTCTTTAATTGGTCGACTAAAGCACGGTCCATTTCGTATCGGATTAGACCATGGGAGGTCTTACCGTGAACCGTCTCAGGCCGTGCTTGAACAATATACAACTCTCCATCTGTGCCATCTTTCGCCCATTCTATATCCATAGGCATCATGTAGTGATTTTCGATGCGAATTGCCATGTTTGCTAGACTCTTACACTCTTCTGAACTCAGAACCCAGTTTCGGCGTTCTGCAAATGGAATGTCTTCGATTGTAGTGGCGCGAATTCCATCACTAGCATAGATCATTCTCTGTTCCTTACTGCCAAGATGTCTGTGGACAATAGCAAATTTATCTTTCAATAGTCCTTCTTTCCAGACGGTGTAAGTGTCAGGTGAAACTGTTCCTTGGACTATTAGTTCCCCTAGTCCGTATGATGCTGCGATATGTACAACTCCGTCATGCCCCGAATCTGGATCGATGGTGAACATAACTCCAGAACATGATGAATCA
>JASMAJ010000186.1 GCA_030754395.1 Candidatus Thalassarchaeaceae archaeon
GAGTTCCGAGTTGATTATGTTAGTGTTCCTTGGCAACCAATGTGGGATATGAATGGAGTGATAATGTGGATTTTTCCAGCATGGGTGGCTACTTACATCACAATGAGTGCCCCTCTTGGTAGGATAATAGATCGTCATATCAAGATTCTTCGTTATGGCCGACATCCTCTAATTATTGCTGGAGACACTATTCCTGAACCCCTTCTTCATCTATTACATGAGGCCAAAGCAAGAACTTCGACAAAGACTCGACAAACTCAGCGTAGAAGCAAGGATGGTCCAAGAAAAATGAATCAACTACAGAATGAATCTAGGCGCGGGGGTAATCAACATGCCGCGCCACCGAAGGCGGGAACTACATGCCCATCTTGCTCATCAATTATGGTGTCTCGAACTACCAAAGGAAAACTACGTTGTAATGTGTGCTTTAATGAGTGGAGGTGAACAATTGGTTCACGTGACAATCAGCGGAGCACCCGGTAGTGGAACATCAACACTAGTCTCAAAATTGGGTCAAAAAACTGGATGGTCCTCACTTAATGGAGGGGATGTTTTCCGAGCAGAAGCCAGTAGGAGGAATCTTTCAGTTCATGAATTCAGCGAATTATGTAAAAGCAATCTAGATGTAGATAGGTCATTGGATGGCTTACTGAAGGAAGCAATGACTACACAGGGAGGTCCTGAGATAATGGAAAGTCGCTTATCAGGGTGGTGGGCATTTGAATTAGGAATAAATTGTCATCGAATTTGGATACATACTTCCGATGAAGAGAGAGCTCGAAGGATACAAACCCGCGAAGGTGGTGATTTTGAGACACGTCTAGGCGAATCTAGAAAACGACAATCTGCTGACAAGGCTCGTTACGAAACGTTGTACAATATTGATTTGGATGACATGACTCCTTATTCGTTAGTAGTTGATGCAGATAACCTAAGTGCAGAAGAAGTATTCAGAATCGTTAGTTTGGAGATTGAAGTGGAGTAGTGATTTGTTGATAATTGATGATTCTGCTACAACCGATCCTAAGTTTGGTTGCCCTCCTGGACAAAGAGACATAGAGGGGTTATTAGATGCTGGAGTAATCCTCGTGAATAAGCCACGTGGTCCATCCAGTCACCAACTAACAGCTTGGGCTAGGGAAATGCTTGGAATTAAGAGACTAGGCCATGGTGGCACATTGGATCCTTTTGCAACTGGTCTTCTCACAATGCTATGCGGCCGAGCAACAAGGCTAACCGACATTGTCCTCACTGGCGACAAGAGATATGTCGCAGTGCTTCGTTTTGGTCGAGAAGTTGAGGGTTCTGAGATTAATTCAGTGGTTGATACTTTGACTGGGGAGATTTACAATGTCCCTCCACTTGAGTCTGCAGTAAAGATACAAGTTCGTACTAGGAAAATACATGAAATGAAAATCATTGATATTGATTCCGAATCCAATATTATTGTTTTATCAATTTCTTGTAATGCTGGAACATATATCAGAACGTTTGCTAGAGATGTTGGATTATTATTAGGGACTTCATGTGAACTAATAGAGTTGCATAGGGACAATACAGGTACATTCAATCAATCTAATGCCTGTTCTATGCAGCAATTAACAGATGCGGTTTTCTTGTGGCGGGAGCACGATGATGATCGGGCTCTCCGCCGACTTATAGCTCCCGTCGAATCAATCCTTACTCACTTGCCTCGGATTGTGATTAAAGATGGAGCAACCGCAGCAGTATCTCATGGTGCTGTATTAACACGACCCGGAATTATTAGTATAGAAGATTCAATTGAGAAAGGGTCTGTTGTAGTCTTGGAGAGTATGAAAGGCGAGGCTGTCGCGATTGCCGAAACCAACATCTCTGCAACAAAAATTGCTTCTCTAGAATACGGAGAAGTAGCAAGGCCAAAGGTTGTATTAATGCCCTCGGGGACATATCCTCAGACCTGGTCTAAAGAATGAGATTATTGCATCTCATGTTCTTCGTAGACCCATTCATCCGTTTCAATTCGGACCTTCAGTTTCATCAATTCAAACACACACCACCGGCTCATTGACTGAGCGCGGTAACCTTCTTTGCAAGTTATATTTGGTATAATGATTCCTCGGATATTGGTGATTATCAGCCGAATGGTTATTTTTATTGAGCAAAATCAACCAAATTCCATTTACTCATTTTCTTTTTCTATATGGCTTGACAATACGCCCTGGTCCAAATTGTAAAGTGACGATTGAAATTGCAATTAATGCGATTGAAGCGATAACCATAGCTCTGAAAATATTATTTGATTTATCTCCCGAGTCTCCGTTATTTTTCGCTAATGATTCTATGTTTTTTGAGAACTCATTGTTATTTTCATTTGTTTCGTCTATCGAGGCAGTAACGTCCACAATTGCTTTGAGATTAATCAGACCTGAGGATTCGATACGAGTATCACAAGTTACTATTTTCATTTCTCCAGGTAATAGTGTATCAATATTAGACGACCCAATAAGCATGTCGTTTATTCTGCATCTAATCTCAAAGGCATTTGCTACAAC
>JASMAJ010000187.1 GCA_030754395.1 Candidatus Thalassarchaeaceae archaeon
ATTTCATCCAACTGCTTACACCAACAATGGTAAGCAGCCATTCTTGATTTCTGAAGCTGTGCGAGGTGATGGTGCTGTCTTGATGACTGCAGAAAACCTCGCAAAATGGAGGGCTGCTAAACAGCAAGATTCCAATGCTGACCCAAATGATTTCTCATTCATGCGCCACTCTGATGAAAGAGGAAGTCTCGCTACGCGAGATATCGTGGCGCGGGCAACAGATGCTGAACTGAAGCGAAGTGGGAAGCGACACGTTCTGCTGATTACAGAACACCTTGATTCGGAACATCTTGCCAATAGATTCCCCAATATTGCTGGTAAGATGCGTCAAAACAGACTGGAAATCGGCCTCGACCCAATTCCAGTTACGCCTGCGGCACACTACATCGTTGGTGGCCTTGCAGTCAGCCATTGGGGTGAAGTGTTGCAGAGAGATTTACAGGTTGAAGACCCCACATGTTCAACTTTGAGTGAGAGAATGGTCGAAGGGCTATACGCCATAGGAGAGGTCTCCTGTACCGGTCTACATGGCGCAAATCGATTGGCCAGTAACTCTCTACTTGAGGCAGTGGTTTTCTCTTATCGTGCAGGAGAGCGAGTAGTAGAGTGGCTTTCTGAAGAGGGGGCCACAATATCATCGCCACCTGATTGGAGAGCAGAAGGGTTGGCCAATCTAGAGGAACACGCCCCCTTAGTTCACGACCGCTCTGAATTATGTTCGACCATGAGTGATGATGTGGGGCTTGTCAAAAGTAACTGGAGAATGAATCGGGCGAAACGACGTTTGGCACTCTTGGATGAAGAAGTGGAACGCATCTGGCGGCGTTGCCTACCCTCAAGAGAACTTGTTGAATTACGCAATATGGTGCAACTTGCTCAATTAGTCATATTTGCCTCAATTCAAAGAGATGAGAATGTTGGACTTCACTACAACCTTGATTTATTGTCATCTTCATAGTCAATGGGAATCTTGATTCAACTACGGTTGACCTCTAGGCTATTACATCCAATAATTACACCTTTACCATCTCGAATTAACTCAGCAGGTGAGGCGAGGTCGCTCCTTTCAGGCAAAGCTATCCGCACTGGAGTGGACACAATTAGGAGAACCCCTTTCTTCAGTTATGGTAAATCTGTAACTTCTCCATATGACCCCTCGACAAGAGGAATCCCCTCAAATTCCCCTATTGTGTTGTATTGTACCGAAACCCTAGCTACTGTGCCCGATGCCAGTATGCTAATGTCTCCTACATTGACTTCGTGTGGGGTCAAATTAATTATCCTAGACATATTATTCTCCCTCTTACTCGCTTCATGCAGGTCTTATATTTTCAACATGTATTGGAGATTGATTACCATGATGTCTTCTTTGATCCACACTTATGATATAAGTTGGAGGAGATAGGTCCAAATCATTTAAATCAGCTTCTATTGTATATCTATCATCAATATTATTGAATCCCGCAGAAGAAATAAAACAACTATGGATTGGCTCAATAAATCGATCGTGTTCCAAGCCATCCCCAAAATTAGGTGATGAACAATCCATTATTTTGAGTATCAGTCCTCCTTCTCTGTCAGTAGACAATCCTGAACAAATCTTCTCTGCTGCTAATCTCATACTACGTTCTTTATCTCTAAGCCATAGTTTCCATTGTTGTCTGGCATTATTTTCGGAGCATCCCCATCGTTTCGCTATTCTAATGAAATCACGCCTAAGCGCCATCTCTGAGTAAATAATCAATTTCTCTACTTTACAAGGTAGACAAGAAATAATGAATTGAAGAGATCTTTGGATAGATGATAATGAATCATCATCTGGGATTTCAGTCACATGGTTGAGTTCATTTTCCCCCTCACGCATCAATAAAACATCCGTGCATTTTAATAAGTATCTGTCCGATATAATCAGTTCCTCCGAATGTGCAGATATGTTATGAATTGTATCCCTGAAAACAGCAGCGTTTTCGATAATGTGTTTTTGATCATCATGTTCCAAAATTGCTCTCAACAGATGTTTTGGTTTACCCGTAATATAATCAGAAAGCATTCTGCCAGAACCATTCTCCGGCATAGTGCTATATTTGTGTTCGCGGAGAAATGCTATTACTAGTTGCTTCAGATTTGTATCACCTGTGGATTTTCTAATCTCGTCAGCCCAGGCATTGAATATGTCGTCCCAATCTTGGGATTCTACTTCTGTAAAAATTGATATTCTTCTATGTTCAATATTTTCTAGGAAATCCTTAACGGTCTCCGGATCGATATTGATGTTACTTGCGGGCCCCTCATTTATCCAGAGTTTCAATGTCAATTAATCCAGTGCCATGATGGATTAACTAGTAATTTCTCGGCCTATAATCAGTCTTTGAATTTCAGATGTTCCTTCGTAAATCTGAATCACCTTTGCTGCTCGCATCAACCGTGCAACAGGGTATTCCTCAGTATATCCATACCCGCCGAAAATCTGCACTGCCTCAATTGTAGCTTGAGTGGCCATATCCGCTGAAAAACGCTTGGCGTGAGCC
>JASMAJ010000188.1 GCA_030754395.1 Candidatus Thalassarchaeaceae archaeon
TGAATTGTCCGGCTTGCCTACTGAGTTAGAATCACCCCGTGCCGAAATGCCAAATCTAGATATGATGAGCGAGGGGTTCCTTGACAGATTGGAATCAAGGTTACGCCGCCATCAGGATGAACTATTCTCATTACATGAGGAGATGGAGCAAATTTCGGCTAATATTGATGGGGCAGAGCCGAAGGAACTTGTTGATATGGCAGATAGAATGCTTGAGATTGAGCGCAAACTATCTAGAATATCGCACTTGGAAGCGGGCGAAGCACTCCTTCCACGAAAAAAGCCATCTCGCCCTTACAAATTAGAATCAATCGAGGAATTCGTTCCAGAAGGTGAGTGGGACATAGATGAATCCGGCATATCTGCTGACGATCTCCTTGGCCAACCCAAAGCCATACTGCGACCAGTAGTTATTCTCAAGCCGCTCTCTTCTGAAGAGGAGTGATATTCTTTTTACATTATTCAGATCATTCTGAATCCTTCTTCAGCGAGGCTGTCTTGTTCTAATTTCAGCCAAATCGCATCACCATCGATTAGAATAGCCTCGGGATGGTCAATACCGGGACACATTCGTTTTGTCTTCCTCCACGCTCGGTCGGAAACAAGATTTTCTCTCCAGAATGGAAATGCTGAACATTGTGAGGGTTTCACCTCATAGATGCTACAGGCCTTGTCAGCTGTGAGGTAAATGCACCGTCCATCTTCAGGATTTGATTCGAGTACGAAGCGCCCGTCATGTGTTGTTCGACAATGCTTGGTCAGCCACTCCTTTAATTCCACATTGTAATGTTCGGCAATCCTCGTAGCGTCTTCTTGAGAGAGGTAGACTATCCCTCCAGGTTCGTCACAACATTGTCCGCATCCAGGAAGACAGACGAAGTTCACACCATTATTCCACCACCCTTCGTCGCGGTCGCTGAACATTCTCTTCCAACGCTCCATCATTTGTTTGGCAGAAGTCATAACCTGTAATTGTTGGTGAGGAAAAAATACTTAAACAGTATGAAAATTAGGATTGATTTATTTTTTACACTTGCTGAATGAGTTAGCGTCGCACTTATACGATTGATATGTATGAGACAGATTCCTAGAAGGGGCGAATGTGAATGAGTGATTCAGAGGAAGAACCTAACTTGTTTGAAATCAAAGAGAGCCATCTTGATACTGGGTTGCGAGGTATCCCTGTAGGGACATGCAGAACTTCTTTTGTTAGCCCTACCAAAGGGGTTCATTATGTCGGTTATCCAATCAACGACCTTGCAGATATGTCTCCGGAGGATATTACTTTCCTATTGTTTGAGAAAAGATTGCCAAATCGCCAAGAATCACAAGATTTCAAGAAAGATTTGGCTGCGCGAGCTGAGGAGATGCCAGCCGGTGCTCTGCGAATATTGGAATCGATAACCCCTGGCAGTGGTCACCCCATGGATTGGTTATCTGTTGGTATCCAGGCACTGGGTATAGCTGAAACTACTGGTGATGTAAGGGCTGACAGCCTTAACCTCATTGCTAGAATGCCCGAATTGATGGCTTCTATCTTCTTACTACGCGGCGGGCATGGTCTACCGAAATCAGGTGGCGAACCAAAGCAAGGTTTGGTTGAGAATTTCGTACATCTTCTAGGGAAAGAGGGAACTGAGGCAGAAAATATGATTCGAGTTCTGCGCACATTCCTTGTTTTGCACATGGATCATGGAGGTGGAAACCTCTCAACCTTCTCAGGCAAGTGTGTGGCCAGCGGTAAGGCGAGCCTCTACGCTTCCTTGTCTAGTGCAATGAATGGACTATCAGGTCCTCTTCACGGAAGAGCTAACCAATCTTGTCTTGAGTTTGTGCGACGCATTGGTACTAGTGACCCAGAAAAAATTGAGGCTTTTGTTCGTAGTGAATTAGCCGCAAAGCGACCGATTTACGGCTTTGGACACGCTGTTCTCAGGGCTGAGGACCCACGAGCAGCAGCTCAAATTGCCCTTGGTGAGGAAATATGTCCTGATGATGAGACTTACAAGATCGTGAAGGCATTGAGAGAAGTTGCTCCAAAGGTATTGGCAGAAAACCCTAAGATTAGCAATCCGTTTGCAAATGTGGATGTTGCTTCAGGAGCTCTTCTCCACGCAGTAGGATTCCACAAACCAGAGTATTTCACAACTTTCTTTGGTTGGGCCCGAGTTGTTGGAATCAGCGCTCAAATTATCGATGAGAGAAATGCTCGCGGTGGTAGAGGTGTACCAATTTACCGGCCAAAATACATCGGTGTGGACCAACCCGTACAACGTCTCGAATAACTCAATCTACAGAGTGATGAGTTCTTCCTGTACCGCGATGGCCGATGATTCTAGGAACTTCCCAAGGAATTTGATTTGCACTGCTACTACTCAACAACTCATCAACCGAACGGCCCCATAGCCATCGTTTTTTCATTCCAGCGAGTAACTCTCGATGTTCACCTTCAGACATCTCATTCCATGGTGTCGATTCAGTCCCCGATAACGGTTCAGTCGCAGGTTTTGTCAATCTT
>JASMAJ010000189.1 GCA_030754395.1 Candidatus Thalassarchaeaceae archaeon
TGGAGTGACATTCTTGTTGAGGGAATCGAAGGAGGAAGGCACGACCACCTACTCGGCGGATTGGCGGCACTTACTAACGCCCACCCAAGCCTCAACATCAGGGCAAATCTGCCTTCGACCAAACTCACGCGCTTCGTAACAGGTTTTTCAGATATTATAACCCTCAGTGGCACATTTTCACTATTCAGTTTTGGTACCTCTAATGTGACTCTCTTGGGCCCTGAATGGGAATTGAATAATGACGATGTCACCTTCTCAACTCGTGGACTCTCAAACATGGGTAACGGAGAAGCAGAACTCACCATTCATAGCGGCGACCCGCTCTTTTTACTCATCAATCTATGAGATGGATATTTACTTCCATATTGCTGACTCGGCCCAAGGCATACCTAGAGCTATTCCAATTATCTCAAGAATGATATAATTCCATACAAAATATAGTAAGAATGTTGCAGTCAAAACGGCCAAAGTAGTATTGACAATACGCTGCCTTTCTCTCTTTGCCTCATCAAGTGTGCAGATTCCACTGCGACGAAAGTGGATTATCAGCCCCGTAGTAACCATACCAAGAGCAATCAGATAGAATATAGGTCGAGCAATCCCAAAATATAGGTCATTCGATAATTGATCTGCCGCAACAATTGCCGATGAGCCGGCAAACAAAACCCAAACTACACTTGGCAAGCAGCACATGCTAGCGGTCAATGCACCAAGGCCAATCACTTTCCACAGCGATTTCGCCTCGACGAGTGGGTTAGCAATATCTTCTGAAGATTCTTCACCGCCACTCACAACAACAACCTCGACAGTACACCCTCAATAGGGTCGCAAATTAAGATGTGCTGTTGATTACTAATCAGTTCAGCACTGACCATTGCCACCAATTGAAACCGAATCTGATATACTATCCCAATCCAATGAGGGTACGCACAAATCTGGATTGCTGTAGATGTACACATAATCATCAATTGCAGTCAGAGAACTCGTTAAATCAATATCTGAAAGAACATCATGGCCTGAGATATAGAGATAGCCCCCCACATGTTCAAGACTGGACATATCAATTGATAGGAGTGCATCATTGTTATCTAAATAGAGATACCCATCATCCCCCTGATCATTTGCATACACATTTTTTAGACTTGATAGATCGACTGACTCAAGAGCATAGTTATGGTAAAAATAGACATGTCCTCCATCGTTGTCATCATTATCACCGACATCTTCTAGACTTGATAAATCAACAGATTCTAGGGCTTGGTTTTGATGGAAATACACATCTCCTCCAACTTCCTCAAGATTTGGCAAAGAAACGGTCTGTAAATCTTCATTCTGGTGGAAATATGCGTACCGATAAATCTTCTCTAGATGAGGAAGGCTGACATCTGTTACCCCACTTGTTTGGTGAAGGTAAAGTGCATCCAAATCAGTACAATGCTCATAATTAGAAACATCACTCTGAGTTTCAATTACAGCAAAGACATCAGCGCAAGACTCTGTCGTCACAGTAGTTCCGCCACTGCTAGAACTACCTCCAAGGGAATTACTACCGGATGCTCCATCAACCAAAATCAGTGGAGAGCCCCCCACAGAACGACCGCCATTTGTAATCGAAATGGTGATTGGACAAATAGTTCCATCACAGATATCTTCAGTTCCTTCCTTCAAAAATAGATACTCGCCAGGTTCCCAAGCATTGTCGTTTTCTCCAGCTGCTTGAGTGATTTCACAATCATCTCCAGCAATCACACTACAAGTGTAGACATTATCGCCAATAGAAATTCTAATTTGGACAAATGACCAAGCAAGATCATCCTTGCCAGTCATCTGCATCTTAACCAGTGTGTCATCTGCTCCAACACCAGTTTCATCATCCGCATCCTCAGCAGTATAGGTGTTCAGTGTACTCATGGTAGTACCTGTGCCCTCACTAGCCAAATTATTGGCCCACACATACAATACACCAGCCAATACAACCGTAATTGCAACCATCAAAATAGTCGCTATCACCGGACTTACTGCTCTTTCTTCTTCCATTCTCTTTTCATTATTTTTCATTTTCATTCATCTCCATCTAAATTTAATTATTCTCATACCAAGAAATCGTATCGTCATTTGATGAAGCAGACAACACATCAATGTCTCCATCGTCGTCAACATCGATTGCAAAAACATGGCCAGCAAAATCAGCGCGGTTGGAAATTTGGTGGGTCGTGAAGCTCTCCGAACCATCGTTCTCGTACCATGCTATAGTGTCACCCGCCCATGAAGAGGATAGAATATCCATATCTCCATCTCCATCCATATCGATTGAAAATACAGAGGATGCTCCATTAGCGCTAGATGTAATTGTGTGGGCGGTAAAACTCTCTGATCCGTCATTCTCGTACCAAATCACTTTGTTATCTATGTATGAAGCAGACTGCACGTCCATATCTCCATCTCCATCAACATCATTCGCATAGACGGAAACAGCACCATTGGCACTGGTGGTGATTTCGTGAGCCGTG
>JASMAJ010000018.1 GCA_030754395.1 Candidatus Thalassarchaeaceae archaeon
TTGGATTCAAGATTCATTTCACAACGATTTACTTTCAGTGGGTCTAACACACTTCTATGTAATGGGGTTCATGACTGCAACTTTCGCGTCATTCATTTATCCAATTTACTTTGATGATAGGCATATGGCAGATAGAGTCTCTCTCTCTATGTTCTGGGTTTATGTTTTAGCCATCCCATTCTATCTTTTCTTCAATGTACGAGTAACTGGTGACCACATCCCTGCTATGGAGACAATTGCCTATGACCTAACTCCTGTAATTCATAATTGGTTTACTAGAATTGATCCTTTCACAAATGGCATGCCTAGTCTACACATTGGACTCCCTTTTGCAATCTGGTTAACCTACCTTAGATGGGATGAAGATAACCGCTGGAATAAATTTAGAAACGTATTAATGATCTATATTTTCCTTACAGCGTTCACAATTCTTTATCTGGGGATTCACTGGGTCTTAGATATCATAGGGGGGCTAATTGTTGCTTCAATTGCAGTCTCAATTACCGAGAGAACGCATGAGCCAATTTGGAAATTTGCAGATGAACGCTTATTCACACGAAGATTCGCTCGTTTTCTTAGTGATCCAATTATCTCATTAAAGAATAATTACAGGGATTTAAAGAAGATTTTCGAGCCAATCCAAAAACCATCAAGTCAGCAGACTAGTGCTGTAATAGTTGCCGTTCTATTAGGGACTGGAACAGTTCTTCTTTGGGATGCAACACACCAAGATTTCCCTGTAGAGGGAGTAGAGTGGCCAACAACTGCAACTGGTTCTGGTGGGTGGTTGGTTGGAGTTGAAGAATCACCAAATGGCGTGATTGAAGTTTTTGCTTGGAATACTACAAATCTAGAGCGAAGTGATATTGGAGGAACTCCTTGGTCGACGCCCCCAAATGCAATAGTTTCGGACTCTAATTTTGTCTTATTTTCAGAGAATAGAGTGGATTATTATAATTGGAGTAATGTCGATGAATATCTTACACCGATTTATCAAGAATCAACTACTGAGATAATATTGGATGTATTCTTTGTTGATGATTCAAATGGAAGCACCCTTACAGGAATCGTGTTTGAAAATCATATTCAATTTCTATCAGATGAAGGAGAAGTAGTTCATGAAAATGAAAACGGACCTTTCATAATTTGTTCATCGACTGGTTCAATGATTGCATCAGGGAAATCTACAGATTCTGGCCCGATAGTCGAAATTTTCTCTTTTCAATCTCAATTCTCTCTTAGTCTCAATATAGATGTTCAAGCTGATGAAATCACAGATGAACATTTAGAGGATATATTTGACATTCCAGTCAATTATTCCGGTGCAACAATAGAAGAGCTTGAATTTGATTCACAATGGATTGCAGCTGTAATCAATATTGGCCCTATTAATCGAACTGTCCTGATTGATATTGTTAGTGGCGAGCAATTATTGCTATCAGATCCTGTTTGGCCTTCATCCTCAATTAGCCTAGCACATGGTAAAGTAGCATTTCTACAAATACCAAGATTCGACCCCACCCTTGATGAAGATGATTTGTTAACAGCAAGAGAATTATTTCTCCACGATATTTCAGAAAATAGAACAAAACAATTGACTTTTGATGAAGAACTAGACCAGTCCCAACCTCAAATTCTCAACTCAGCAGTAGCTTACTTACAGGAAGATGATAATGGTGAGGTTAAGATACATTTATTCTTACTCGAAGAAACATTCGAGCCGTATTCATCAATTGTTTTGCAATCAGCAATTGTGCTACTAATTCCACTAATTATTCTTCGAGCATTTCAGTCCTCTCTTGAATCTAGAAAAATCATTAGGATGAGGAAATAATCAAAAAGTATTACTCAGCCAAACGGAACATCTCATTCAAACTATATTGAGCCCTCTGAATAACTTCGGAATCCAACTCAATTATTTGTTCTGGACGTGGGGCTCGAAGGGATTGAAGAATATCTTCTAATTGCGTCATTTTCATGTACTTACACATTACACAAGTTCCGATTAAATTAATCTCATTCTCGGACTCTGCACGAACTCTATCTGCTGTTCCACATTCTGTAATCAGCATAATGTCTGGTTTCCCCTCTTGGCTGAGTTTCAATGCCTCATTCATCAATTTCTCACTACTGCCAACAACATCACTTTCAGCCAACACGTCGGCATCGCATTCTGGATGGCTCAACACCTTCAAATCAAGTCCCTGAACTAATGATCTTTCTCTCCAAGAACGAATCTTCGCCCCAGTGAATGTTGCATGGACGTAACATTCACCATCGTAATTTATGACTTCTTTCTTACCCGCTAGATGCTCTGTTAGATGCTTTCCCATTAGGCTGTCGGGAACGAAAATAATCCGATTACCGGGTAATTTTTCACAAATTTTCAGGAAATTACTACTGGTAACACAAACATCCACTTCTGCCTTTACCTCGGCACTAGTATTAATGTAACATGCTACAGGGACTCCTGGATACTTTTCTTTCAACTTCCTGACATCTTCTGCGGTAATACTGTCACTCAATGAACATCCTGCCTCCGGCGAGGGATGAATCACAGTCTTGTGGGGACTGACAATTTTTGCTGTTTCAGCCATGAATCTAACACTGGAAAAAAGAATTGTACTCTGAGGTGCGTCGCGAGCCGCTTTCGAAAGTGAGTAGCTATCAGATACGGAATCAGCAACACCATAGACAATATCGGGTGTTTGGTAAGAATGAGCAATTAGGAAAACATCTTTTTCACGCTTCAATTCATTGATTTCAAGAGTTAAAGGAGCAATAGTACGACAAGTTTCTAAATCCCACAAACTCATCTGTTTAATCGAGTTCTGTAACCTTAGTGCCTCAATTTCAATGTCTTCCTCTGAATAGGATTTGAGCACAATTAAGCCACTAGGGAGAGGGGCTGAGGACATCTGCATACTCATTTGATTTCACTATCCCCTCATGTGCAACCGCTTTGAAGTCATCTCATGTGCGGTAGTATATGGATGGCACGTCGACCCCCATGTGGGTTGAGGAAAAAATCCTACATATAGGGGCTGAAGCGAAAATTTTTGCAGGATCTTGGCTTGGTATGTCTGCTGTTCTAAAGATGCGAGAACCGAAGTCATACAGACATCCGTCACTCGATCGAAGATTAACTCGACAGCGATTAAGCACAGAAGCTAGAGTTCTAGACCGATTGAATGTAATTAACTTCCCATCGCCACGTATTTTCGACATAGATCTAGAAAATGGATGGATGCTTCTTTCGAGGATTGAGGGTCGGCCATTATACGAGGCCTTGCAAGATGGATCTGCAGGATTAGATGAAATCAAAAACTTTGGTTCCCTAATTAGAAGATTTCACGAAGAGGGTTTCTCACACGGTGATTTGACGACTCATAATGTGATAATTGACGAGAATAATAATTTGATATTAATTGATTTTGGCCTCTCAAAGATTGATTCGGAAATTGAACAATTAGGTCTCGATATCCAAGTATTAAACGAGTGCCTTACTGCAAGTCATCATACTATTGAAAAATCTGTAGAAACGATGATTGATGGATATTGTAATGTAGATTCAGGAATTCAACCCTCTGCAAGTGAGGTTATCGAGCGATTCGAGGCGATAAGAGGTCGTGTCCGTTATCATGCATGAGGTGTATGAATGAGAATCTTATTCGCTACCAGCAACATAAACAAAATATCAGAGGCAGCAGAAATTCTCGGACCTCTAGGGCACTCTGTTGAAGGTCTCATAATTGATGGTAATAGACCTATTTTCAACGAACCAAAGGAATTGGGACTGGAAGCAGTAACTGAATCAAAGATTGAGCAAGCACTTGCCTTAATCGAAGGAACAGAATTCGAGGGGGCTGCTGTATTAGTAGAAGATTCGGGAGTCTTCACACATGCTTTCGAAGGATGGCCAGGGGCTAATTCAGCAGATGTTGAAGAAAAAATAGGTCTGGATGGGGTTCTAGAGCGTATTTCTGAATCAATAAACAGGGGTGGAGAATATCGGGCAGTAGTCATATTATCTGATGGATATAATTATTGGAAAGCGATTGGAGTATGTAAGGGTAAATTCTCTGAGGAGAAACGTGGCAGCAACGGTTTTGGATATGATCCAATTTTTATTCCCGAAGAAGGTGATGGACGAACCTTTGCTGAGATGGAATCAAGTGAAAAATCATCTATTTCACATCGTGGAGTCGCTATGAAATCACTTTCACGACTTCTCAGCGACCCGTCAAGGTGAAGTGAGGAAACGTTTCGTATAGAGCGGGGGGAGATGGTTGGTCTCGTACAGTCGGCTATTCATGGCCCTACTTATTTTGTTTGGAACTCCACTATACCTCGTACTACAAGGTGAGATGGAATTAGGCATGCGAGTCGCTTCAGCAGTAGTTCTCCTAGCTCTTTTGGCTGTATTTGTGTACTCAGGAAGAAAACCTATTCCTACTGTAACCGAAATACCGAAAGTAGCTGAAGAAATTGAAGAGGAGATTGCTACTCCTATAATTGAAACAGAAACCGTTACTGAACAAAATGATGAATCAATCAAACGAAGCAGAGGTAAGGTGGCAGCACCGGCAGTACCTGCGCCTCCAATGCCAATGCCACCTCCAGGAAGCCCAATGCCACCTCCAATGCCAATGCCCCCAACGGGCATTCCTGCACCTGCAATTATGGAAGAAAGGGGGAATGTAGCAAAACGTCTCGTCATAGATAGAGATGCACAGACTGAGATGGAAGCAGAGGTCGAATCTTTTGTCAAAGAACGACGTGAAAAGAGATCGGAAATAAGAGAACGAATTCAAAGAAGGCGAAGAATGGAACTTGCTGAGAGACGGGCAGCGAAAGTCAGAATGTGGACTGAACTCGAAGATGGAGAAGATCTTGGAAAAACACTCTCAGACCCTGATCATGGTCTAGAAGTCATCAATGAACCAGAAAATCCAGATGAATCCGCCCCTCTAGGAGTTTCATATGTTAGAATAGATGGTAATCGTATCCTAAAAATCAGAATGCCGCTTAATGTTCCTGAGAAAGGAGTAGAAGAAGAAGTTACACCAGAATTACCTGATTTACCACCCCCTGGACTCCCTAGTATGCCACCTCCACCGGGTCCTCCAGGTATGCCACCTCCGCCAGGCCCCCCTAGTATGCCACCTCCACCACCCCCGTTGTGATATATTCAAGCGGAACATCCCATTGGGCACATCATGAGTGATGGGGTTCTACTAGTCGATAATGTCCCAATTGAGGGTGCTAGCCCCGATGGTGCTATGATTTCTGTTTGGACCTTGAACCGTCCTGAAAAATTGAATGCTCTGAATGCAGACTCACATACTGCCCTGAAACAGGCTTGTAGTGATGCTGAGGCGAATGATGATGTTCGTGTGATTGTGATACGCGGTGCCTCACCTCCTCCAGCAGTAGAAGGAAAGAGGCCGAAACCAGCTGCATTTGCGGCAGGAGCTGATATTTCTGAGTTTGAGGGAAAGAATTCGGATGATGTCAGGTCTTTTTTTGAAAACAATGCTTGGGAAAAGGTTTGGAACTTATCTAAACCAACTATTGCAATGGTAGATGGATTTGCTCTTGGAGGTGGAACTGAATTAGCCCTCTCCTGTGATATTAGAATTGCCAGTACTCGTGCTAAGTTTGGAACTCCTGAGATTAATTTAGGACTAATTCCCGGAGGCGGGGGCACCCAACGCCTTGCAAATATTCTAGGTTATGGCAAGGCTATGGAAATGGTCATGACTGGAAATATGGTGAACGCGGAAGATGCCTTACGGCTTGGACTTGTCAACGAGGTTTGTGAACCTGAGGAACTCGAAGGCTGTGTAATGAAAATGGCTGAAAATATTGCTAGGAAATCACCTTACACAATCAAAGTTGCAAAGCGGGCCGTACGGGCGGCTCTCGATCTTCCTATGTCTGAGGGAATTCTGGCCGAGCGCTCAGAGTTCGTTGCTTTATTCGATACCGAAGATAAAGAAATTGGAGTGCAAGCGTTTCTTGAACGTAAGGATGCGGATTGGGTTGGTAACTAATCAACCGTATAGGTACCCATTGATTTGGGTGTGAAAGAGAAATCATTCGGTTTTTCGAACGTTGACTGCGTTAGGCCCCTTAGGTCCCTCGCCAACTTCAAATTCAACGGAATCTCCGTCTCGAATGTTCCCTTCAACTTGGGATTTGTGAACGAAGAGGTCGTCTCCCTCTTCCTGTTCGATGAAGCCGAAGCCCTTTGTTTGATTGAACCATTTTACTGTGCCTGTTGCCATTATTTGGATGTGCGACGCCACTGGTACTTCAAGTAAACCTAGAATGCACTCTGATTATGCAAGTTGTTAATGATTTGAAGATTCATCAAATCTGCTCAAACGCTTGTTGCATTCCAGTGATTAGATTTAGAGTAGATTCAAGACATCCCGTTTGAGTTACTCTGCCGATAATTTCTCCCTTGGAATTAATCACATACAGACGGCGAATTTCATCTGTCAATAGTAGATTCAAAGCTGATCCAACAGGTATATCTGAATCGATAGTAACCAAAGGATAACTCATTATATCTCCAAGCAATACTTCATCTGGATTCATTTTTGGTCTGAAACAACGCCTCAGCAGATCTCGTTCGGTCACAACTCCCTTAGGCAAATCTTCCTGTGTGACAATAACCGACCACACTCCTGCTTCATACATTTTCTCCATTGCTAATGAGACTGTAGCCGACTCATCAAGACAAATCACATTTTTATCCATCATTTTTTTAACATTAAGTGGAATATTCATCAAAACCATTCCCTGATATAATTCGGTTACATGCAAAATTAGTCGCTTCTAATTATTGAGGGCACCGCCTATCTTCTGAATAATCGATTGAGGTGACAAAGATAGAGTGTAGCCCGAACATGAAAGGTGAACGAAAAATAGGTTTACAAAATACATCGAACATGTTCGGGCGAACAATGAGAGTTGTCCAAATTTAGCGAAAATCATGGGAATAGACCTTCACACGTTACGGGACGCCGATAGGTCATCCGCTGCCGATTGGGCAATAGTCCAGAAGAATTGGATGATGATTTGTGCTGATCACGAAGAAGGGCATCCTTCTTTTTCATTAGGCGAGAGACTATTGAAACGTGGTGAACAAGTTCACTTCGTTTGTGCTGAATGTGCCTCTGATAGCCTGAAAGCTTGTGGGCAATTCATTCATGATTCAATTGAGAATGTTGATGAGGATGTAGAGATAATTACTCTACATGGTGTAGATGACCATTGGTCCTTCATCCCAAATCTTTCTCAGAGAATGCAGTGGTTTGGAGATATCAAAGCAATTTGGCCTGAAGCCGAATTAAACGATGAACGTTGGAACTCAGAACTGTATGACTACGGTATCGCTGTGGTAATCGGCAAGTCATTAGCCGAAGCACTTGACTAAATTTGATTATTCACTTGCCTTCGAATCGAGGAGTTCTACGCTCGACATAAGCGGCAATTCCTTCCTTTGCGTCGGAACTGTTGAACAATGCAGCCTGAAGTTCACGCTCTAATGCAAGGTGATATTCGAAAGGCATCTCAGGTCCTGACTGGACTGAACGCTTGATGTTTCCAACAGCTAAGGTGGCCTTGTAAGGTAGTGTGAATTGGCTGGCGTAATCTAGAACATCCTGTCTGAATTCTTCAAGAGATCCATCCCACACATCGTTAATCAAATCCATCTCCTTTGCTTTCTCAAAGGCCATTAACTCGCCACTGACCATAAACTCAAGAGCTCTTGATTTACCAATAATTCGTGACAATCGGGCTGTTCCTCCTGTGCCTGCTAAGACACCTAAGTTGATTTCTGGAAGACCACACTTTCCGCTATCTTTGCGCGCGATTCGGATATCGCAGGCCATGGCGATTTCAAGTCCGCCACCTACTGCATGACCATTGATAGCACAGATTACCAGTTTTGGAGTCTGTTCAAGACGACTTAGAGTTTCATTCGCATGTAGGCAGAAATTGTACTTGAATCCAGGTGTAACTGAGTTCAGCATTTGAATTGAAGCACCGGCAGAGAAGAACTTGTGTCCGTTTCCTGTGAACAAAATTACACTTACATCGTCATCAAAACGAGCCTTTACAACTGCAGTATCAATATCTCTCATCATTTCGTGAGTGTATGTGTTCGGTCCAACCTCGTCTCCTTCTAGAGGTGCTCCAGAAGAATTTGAGGCAAGTTCGATAATCGCGATTCCATTTTCAGTGACTCCATAGTTCACTAATTTGTTCGGCATTGGCTCCAAGGTCGGCCATGATGTCATGGTCTTGCCAGTGAAAGCCGCATTATCAATCACTCGGAGAGTGAAATAAGCCTCAAGCATCAGATTCAGTAAAAGAAACAGCCCCGCCTCGACGTTGCATCAAACGCCATTCTTGCCCTATTTCTTGTGCTCTAGAACTTGGTTCCCAATTGTCACGGGATAAGGATTTTCGGAATGGCATTCTAGATACCATTCGTCCATCTGGTAGTCGCTTTCGCCGTAACATTCCTAATTTTACTATAGGCCATAATGAACGACGTAATATTCCCGGTTGATAGATCCACTTCATGAATTCTAATCCATCACCCTTGCGCTCTTGATCTTTCATCCAATAGTTTGCAACCATCTTGAACCCACGATTTCCTACCCGATTCAATAGAAAGCGGTTGATTGCACTCACTCGAACTAGAGGGACGAGCCTTCTTCTGATTTGTTTTTCATAATCTTCATTTCTAGTTATGGAATGAGCTGCCATCACTCCACTAGTTATGGCATATCGCATTCCGAATCCCCACATGAAATCTTGTAGTCCGCCAGCCTCTCCTACGTAGTATCGACCATCGTGGATATATTTGTCAGGAATTGAAAAATCACCTTTACCCCCTACTCTTTTGATAGGAATTCTATTCAATTCATAGTGTTCTTCATACCATGCAATTGTTTCGTTCAGATATCGTGCAGATTTCTTCTGTTGTCGCCAAAGGCAAGTGCAAATCAAACCAATTCCATCAATGATTATTAGATACGAATATGCTCCCGGTGCGAGTTTATCATTCAGTTGGAATGTAACGTGATTTGGATGATCTGTGTGAAAAATTTCTCCGAACGCAATTGCACTTGAGTCCTTAGGACCTGCTGCAATAATGTCACATTCATCAGGAGATTTCCTAGTTTCATAGTGAATAGTTGCTCCAGCATCTTGAGCCATGCGCTTGAATCCTTGGTCAATGCAATGCTCATCAGTTCCTCGTTCAACTACACGAAAAGCAATCCCATCTGTTTTCGGATTAGTTATCTCATCGTCTGGGTGGACTAAGTCAATGATATCAAAATCATTAGATTTGAACTGATCGGGGTTAAGTCCCCACTCTCGCATTTCATCGAAGAAGTCTGTATCACTAGTCCAATTCTCTAATCCTTGGAAATCACCATCAAAGCGAGCACCTGAATCCTTTCGAATCTCATGAACATGAACCTCATATCCTTCTTTTGCTAGAATCGTTGCTGCTGAGAGTCCAGAAAGACCCGCGCCTAGGATGTCGATACGTCGGGTCATGATAAGCCCAGAAGTGATCTGGCTTGAAGGGTTTCTATTAATTGTGGGGCATTGAAGCGATGACGAGGGATGGCATAGGCGTGTCTGGTGTGATTGTCCGAGTAGAACCTCAGAATTTGGATGTAGAAGCATTGCGTGAGTTAGTTGAGACTGATGGGTGTGGAAGCATAGTATCCTTTGTTGGAATAACTAGAGGAGAAGCCGATGGAGCAGAAGTAAAAAGGTTAGAATTTGATGCTTGGAAAGAAAAATTAACCTCAGTACTTCATGATATTTCGACTCAAGCATTGGATAGATTCTCTGTAAATTTTGTTGTTATAGCACATAGGACCGGAGTGGTTGAACCCAAAGAACCAATTGTTTGCATTCATGTTTCAAGTAAACATCGAGATGAGGGATTCAAAGCTTGCTCTTGGCTAATTTCTGAATTGAAAGTGCAAGCACCATTGTGGAAAAAAGAAGTCAGAGATGACGGTGAATTCTGGAAAGCCGGTTTAGGATGATTCTCACTTAGATTAGATTCATTTTATCTGATTCACGACCGATGGTACATTTGAGGCAATACCTTCAACCATCATCCATCCGTGTCCTTTTACACCATCTCCAACTAATCGAATTCCTTCGATTCCCACATCCATAGGTAGTTCAGCACCCTGTGGTGCTCTATTACAAGGCCAATTCCTATGGTAGCTGTGTACACAAATCTCCTCTCCATAATCAGAAAGCCAAGGAATTGCTTCATACAATTCGTCTCTTCCTTTGTTTATTTCTGATTTTATTGATGCATCGGGAACGAACTGATGTGTAATCATCAGATGTTTGCCCTCTGGTGCG
>JASMAJ010000190.1 GCA_030754395.1 Candidatus Thalassarchaeaceae archaeon
CATTGAGGGATTCGAAACCAGTATGGGTTATTGGAACAAATGTTTTCGAACGCTGGATTCAGGGTGTCGAAGAAAGAACCGGACAAAGCCTCGGCCGTCGATTAGCTCATGCCGCCGCAGAATCTGAAGAATTCATGCTGAGAAAAGGTAAATTCCAAATCCCTAAGGGGATAAATCCAGACTCTTGGCTTTCTACTCTAAATGATTGGCACTCAAGAGGAATTGGCTATTTTAACTCACTAGATTCTTCCGATGAAGAAACTAGAGTAATTATTTCTAATCCTGCATCTGGGCCAATCTGTGCTGGGCTTCTCGCATCAACATTTGAAGTGTCAAGCAACAGAAGGTATCGCTTTAGATGGGTGGAGTCAAAGAAACAGAGTCTGATATTCTCTCTTTTTCCAGATAATTCCGACATCCCTCCTCCTGAAGAGAAATTGCAGACTTGGAGTCAAGAAGATTTCCAAGTTTCAAATCTGGATTTATTTGATTCATTAGAACTTGGTCATAATGGTAGTTGGGCAATTAATAGCAATCGTTGTATGATTATTCATCTAGATCTGATACTAAGGTTTGCCGATAACTGTACTACATATCTCGATCAGATACACACCGGTAGAGTTGATTATGAGTTCTCAGGTTTGGATGAAAGTGAAGTTGTGATGTGGACGGCGATGGCGGATTCCATTCGTGATGTGACATTTGAAACCGCTCCACACATACTAATATCTAAGCCCAATGATTGGAAACAAACTGCGCATAGGCATCTCTCTTACAATGGTCTTGGTGCCATTTATACTGCTGAATCAATTGATTCTCATGGTGGCGTCAAATTAATTCTTGATTGTTGCTTTCACCCCGCTATTTCAGGAGGGATTCTTCTCGCTTGTTGGGAACGCGCCTATGGTAGGCGTGGGAAATTAAATTATCAGATTGACAATGGTTCAGTGTGCTTTTTTCTTTCTTCATCTGTTGAAATTGCTTAATCTGAATGAGATGCGTTTTCTCTGAAACATTATAGCCGCACCCAAAGTCAAAGGAACGGCCCCATTAGGGGCCGGGTGAATAGAATGGCTCTAACTCACAATCAGTATGCGGTTGTTGCAATAGCAGCAACACTCTGTCTAGCTGGATTTTACACTATTATTGATGCCGGTCTGTCTACAACGGAATCTGGTGGATTTTCTCCTGCTGGAGATGATGTAATCTCTTTTGGCCCTGAAGACCAAGAATCAGGCCAAGATTTCGATGGGGACGGAATTCCTGACAGGATGGAACAGACTCTCTATGGTACTGATTGGAGATTAAGTGATACTGATGGAGATGGTCTAGAGGACGGTTGGGAGATTGCCAACGGACTCGACCCTCTCGATTCCGGAACGCCATCGGAGAATGAAATAGAAAATGAAAATCCATCTGAGCAAGAAGAGACTGGTGAACAAAACGAGACCTTCCCCGACCCTGATAATGGCCCTTATGGGGATCCTGATCGAGATGGTCTAACCAACGAAGAAGAAGAATCAATTGGAACTAATCCAACCGTTCAGGATACCGATGGTGACGGGTTGAATGATAGATGGGAGGCAATTCACGGCAAATCAATCGAAACTGCTCAAGGAACGGTCACTCTGTTTGACCCATTAGATCCTAATTGGGGATGTTATTTATTGACTCCTGATGTGGAAATTGAAAGAAAAGAAGCTATTGGATTAAGCACATGGGAGACACTCCCTCATCATCCAAATGGAGACCGTTCTTGTGATTCTGTTCTCGATTCAGATTCAGACACTCTAGCAAATTTCCTTGAAGAGATTTATGATACAAATCCTCTCGAGAAAGATAGTGATGGCGATTTAATTGAAGATCAAATTGAGGTGAGTTATGGGGCCATTTCTCTTCATAAGAATATATTAGATTGCCCCGATTTGTATAATCCTCCGGAATCATCTCTGACTTTAATGGCACCTTTCCATGATTTCAAGTCCGATGCTAATGACTTGACTTGGTTTAACCAAGACATGGATAATGATGGCCGAATGAATGGTCCTGGAGACTGGGATACAGATGGCGATGGAATGCCAGATGGATACGAATATTGCTATTCCATTAATCCTGATGCCGGGCCCAATGAAGATCCAACATATCTCAATCCTGCTAGTGGTGTAGATGCTTATTGGGACACGGATGATGATGGAATGAACAATCTAGAGGAGTACGAAGTAGCCTACACATGGGGGCCAACCAGTTTCACTAATCCTCTTGCACCGGACTCAGATTTTGACACGATGCCTGATGGTTGGGAATACCATAACGGAGTAAACCCAAGGAATAGAGCCAATGAAAATGATGATGGTGATTTCGATGGATATGACTTGGATGGAGACGGCGCAGTAAGGCATAGCGAAATGGTTGGCTATTCATCAGTTCACAGTATCT
>JASMAJ010000191.1 GCA_030754395.1 Candidatus Thalassarchaeaceae archaeon
AGCCCAGTCTGCTTGAACTTCTTTTCCGCATCCAGAGCAAAAGGCCATGATGTTCTGTATTTATTAAGATAAATCAATGTTTCCTTTTGAAAGGGGGCCCTCTGAAACACCCGCATTACATAGGGGGTAGCGAAGCAACAGACCCACTGAATGCCCTTCGAACAGGTTTTAGAAGTTGAATGGGTCTATCCGAATACCCTTGCGAATGCAATTGTTGTTTGAATGGGCTTTGCGTGGGTCATTTTAGTCGCTACCGATACGCTCAATATGAGTCAGAGGGGGTCCCTTGCGATTGAAATATATTATTTAGATAAAACTTCCAACAACATTTCGGTCATAGTATATCCCCAACGTGACCAATTAAGAAATTCTAGGATTATCATCAATGTAATAAAACCAAAAATTAACCATTTCCATTCCTTTATTTCAGCTCCACCCCAGTGGGTTAGTGGTGTAATTTCATGTGCCCAAGGTTCTTCTCGAGATAGAGCATCAATTTCTTTCTCACTTTCATCCTCCGTACTAAGAGAATAGAAAGGTCTCTGCCAGTGTTTAATTGAGAATATTAATCCGCGATTTTCTATCATTTCAATCATCCAGCCGCCTTTGAAGTGCTGATGAGAAGGATTTTTAATACTGCGAACATACCAATAATCATGAATAAAGTAGTGATTATCCTCATTTTAGCCATCATCGCCCCATCTTTGGCTGGTTGTGTCAGCGAAGTTCCTAACGTAAAAGGTTGCACAGACGCTGATGCAACCAATTACGATGTTAACGCCACCATCAATGACAAATCTTGTGAGTTCGCTGATTCGGACGGTGACGGCGTGTTCAACCACATAGAGGTGGCCGGTTGCACCGACGAGAATGCGACTAACTACAATCCTAAGGCTACAGATGATGACGGTTCGTGTGAGTTCGCTGATTCGGACGGTGACGGCGTGTTTGACCACTTAGAGGTGTCCGGTTGCACCGATGTCAATGCGACAAATTACAATCCCAATGCCACCGATTCCGACAGATCGTGCATCTACGAAGAGGAATGTGACGAACAGCAGTACTGGCACCAAATATCAGCGGACTACCCTTATCCGGGCTTGGCCTGCCAAATTCCAGGGCCTACTAAGATGGCCGCAATCACTTTCATCGTCTACAAGGACAATGATGGAGTTGAGTACATTTCCAACGAATCGTCCATTTTGATTGGTCTTGAACTAATTAACAGCTTGTACAATCCATTTGGAATCAACTTAGTAATCGGTGAAATCGTCTACGTCGATGAAGCGTTTCCAGAAGCTGGGCCAAATGAGGATGGCGAATACGATAATACCGTTTCAATCAGCGAACTTGGTTCTGGGTTTACGGATAACTACAACAACACCAATGTGAATATCGTCATGACTACTGATGGGTGGGGAGCATACGCTTTGTTCCCCTGGCACAACCTGAATTACTATGCTGCCTTCGTAAAGGCGAGCTCTTTCGAATCTAGTTATATCCCTGCACATGAACTGGGTCACTTTTTCGGGCTCTACCACACACACGCATACAGCCTTGACCCAAATGCTGATTCAAACTTGGAAAACGCTACTCAATGGAGTGATGATTGGGTCATCCCTACAGAGCAATGTTATCGGACTGGAGACTTCATCTGCGGCACGCCATACGACTGCTACGACGATTGTGAGCAAGCCATTGGATGTAGTGCTGCCTTTCTCTATATGGAGTACAAACCAGGGCAAGCGAGTGAATACGAAAACTGCACTGCTGAAGAGCATTCACCCTCGCTTGACAACCTAATGAGCCGCTATAGTAACCGTAGCGTGCTAACTCATGACCAAGGCGCACGGATGAGGTACTTCTTGCAATACATGTTTGACATAGGTCGTCTCCTTCCGGTCGAAGCGGGTAACTGAGAGTTCAGACATAGGCCAGTCTGTGTGCAGGCCCATTGAATAGCAATCATTCTTTTTCATAAAGTGTGATCTGCCCTGTATTTTTGTTATAATCAAAACTTTCTCTGACAACGGATTCTATTGAATCAAGTAGGGGTTCGAATCCTACGGGGGTAGTGGACGCTTGTGAGTCTGAACCCCTGAAGTAAAGGGCCCCCCATTCATTCATTTTGAAGCATAGGGGACCGTCTTATTCAATTTGAATGAATGGGAGCCCTGTGATTTGGTTTGGATTCTCGTGGATTAACCGAATATGTTAGCAGTATGCATTAAGTCCATATTCCTTACTTTTACAACCGGTGAAATTGATGAAAGAGGAGTTGAGCAACCATATAGAGCGAGTGAAGAATACATTGTCAGAATGTTCTGACGAGAGATATATAGTCAATCGGGTAACTGAATCCACGGCTTCGCTGGTAAGCAAGCCACTGGCGTTACCACCAGAGAATCTGAAGATACCGGATGAGGGGTATGGC
>JASMAJ010000192.1 GCA_030754395.1 Candidatus Thalassarchaeaceae archaeon
GTATCTCTAGCCGGACTCATTGAAGGGCGCGATGCAGCCTCGGTTCACAAGGCCCAATTACACTGGGCTAGAGCAGGCTTCCTTGTCGGCATCATTGGAATTGGACTAGGAGGTCTTTGGGCCTACACAGTTCTAGACTGGGGTGGGTATTGGGCCTGGGATCCTGTTGAGACTGCGTCCATCTTACCTTGGTTCGCTCTGCTAATGATTGTTCATGCACGCGCACGAACAGATTCCCGAAGTTCTGGGGCAATCACAGCATCTCCTGCTATTGGAATGTTGTCAGGTGCTCTAGCAATCCATGCAACCCTCGTTACTCGTGCCAATGGAGTATGGGCTTCCGTACATTCCTTTGTTGGTAATGAAGATGGTCAGGCTTCGAATGACCCTTACATCCGAATCTTCGAATTATTTGGTGAAGGTGCAATAGGCCTTGAGGTGCTTAGTTACACGGTTCTAATTCTAATTTTTTCTATTGCTGCTGTTTGGTGGATGGCCTGTCAACAGAAGCAGGCTATGGTTTCAGTAGGTCAAACATCCATGTTAGAGTATAATTTCACTTTAGCAGCTGCACTACTCGCAGGATCTGTTGCAGTTGGTATCTGGATAGAATCAACTTCAGTAACTCTAGTTGGTTTCTCTTTGATGCTTCTTCTAGTTCGTGGCGACACAGAAAAACCTCCAGCCCAATGGGTATTTGGTGGAGTATTCTTGATGCTATTTGCTAGTTGGACATGGACGGCAACTCTGATTCAAGCAGTAGTCGGAATGCTTCTCTTCCTCACCCCATGGTTATTGTCTGCTGATGAGGAAGAGATTTCCATAATGGCAATGTTCTCTGACTCTCGCGTACGTACGAAGATTGCACGCACAATTCCTTGGTATGGAGCAGCAGCTTTTCTTGGATTGACTTGGCTTCTTCTGACCGCTGAAATTGATGGGACAAGCCTCGCTGCTCACGAGTTCTATGGAGCTCCAATAATTGCTATTGGAATTCTTGCCCTAACGATATATGCGTGGGGTAAGGCAGTAGACTCCAAAAAAGGCAATATTTTGATGATTCTAACTTTGTTTACCTCTCTAGCATTAGCTTTCAATGCTGATAAATTCAGTATTCCTGGCGATCCGAACCTGATGTTGACCTCCAATATTTCTAGGGGAGCACTTAGTTTGTTCATGCTTACTTGGCTATTCTTTGCTCTACCTCCTGCAATCCAAGTCACCTACTCAACACTGAAGAGAATCGCCCCCGCAATCAAGGCAAATGGGATTACAGCTAGAACTAATGGGGCGAGATTGCGACTATTCGGCTCCCATCTTGCTCATCTTGGAATCATTTTGTTACTCATGGGTCACGTAATGACCACAACGCTAGTTGACCGTTCAGATCCAGAACATCTGATTACACTTGAGAAAGATGTGCCAGTAGAATTCAATGGCTATGAATTGACATTTACTGAAACGGTGATGATTGAAGAAGAGGATTCTGAATACCCTTACAATGTTGGTGAAGGTTTTGCAGGTTTCACCGTTGAGATTCGTGACGACGGGGAATTAGTGGATGAAGTGACTCCCGGAATAATCCGTTTCGATTTCAACCGACAACGCTCAGAAGTAGACCGAATGGTGCGACCTAGTGGTGATATGATATTCATTCTTGATTCTAATCAGGCAGCAGTCAACCTTGGTGCAATGATGTCCGGAGATATTGATGAAATTACAGAAATTAGGGTTACAGTGCACGATTTGAAGGGTTCACATCTTGTCTGGGTAGGCTGGGCATTCATTATGTTAGGAGGATTTTCAACTCTTCTGACTAGTCAAAGAAACTCTTCAGAAGAAGAAGATTGATGCTGATTTCACCATAGATTTCCCCCAAGGGGGGAACCGTTTGAATCAAAAGGGGGAGATAGGTCGGCGGGTCGCTCTTAGGAGGCCTAACCATGGATAACGGTGCTATTATTCACATCGATTACGACTTATACAATGCCGATAGCGGCGACATTATCGAGACAACTCGAGAAGAAGTCGCAAAGGAGCATGAAGTGTTTGACGAGCAGAGAACCTACGAGCCGATGATTACTGTTATTGGAGATGGTCGCCTGATTGGTGGCTTTGAGGCACATCTAGCTGATGCAGAGGCAGAAACCGAATACACATTCGATATCGAGCCTACTGATGCTTATGGTGAGCGTGATGCTTCACTAGTTGAGACAATATCTCAGAATGTGCTTCTGCGCAGTGTGCGCGACCCTAACATGCTTGGGATTGGTGCTCCAGTAGAAATTGGTGGTCGTCAAGGTGTCCTTCAGATGCTCCGCGCAGGTCGTGCGCGTGTCGACTACAACCACCCCCTAGCGGGAGTAACATTGCGTTACACATACACGATTGTCAAGGTAGTCGAAGACCGCTCCGAGCGTGTTGCAA
>JASMAJ010000193.1 GCA_030754395.1 Candidatus Thalassarchaeaceae archaeon
ATTTAATGATAATATTTTAGATTTCTTTTCAAACTTAAAGAAATCAAAAATACCCATGATATCAACCATTAATGAATTGATCAATACAGTCAAATGCTTTTTCAAGAATATCGACGGATGGTAAACAAACCATGCGGAAGTGACCGCTTCCAAATTCAGGTGAGAAACCTGAGCCATGAACAACCAAAATATGGTGTTGATGAAGTAGGTCAAGAACCCATTCTTTGTCAGATTCTAGATTCTCATCCGTGATATGGACAAAGAGATAGAAAGCCCCACCGGGAGCCTGACATTCGATTCCTTCAATTTCCCCTATACGGTTCAAACAATAATCCAATCGTTGCTTAATTTTGATTCTGTGCCCAGTTAGCCAATCGGTTGAATCATTCAGTCCCGCAAGGAATCCATATTGAGCAGGGGTAGAAGCACATAACCTACTGCGTAACAATCGCTCAACTCCATCTCGAACGAGGGATAACTTAGATTCAGGATCATACCATGCCATGTACCCTATTCTCCAACCCGGTGCGAAGTAGACCTTAGAGACTCCATTAAGTGTGATAACTGGTACTTTACTAGAACGAGATGCTACAGATACAAGATTATCAGTAAAGTCGAGACCGTCGTAAATCTCATCTGCAATTATCGTACATTTTGGCCACTTTTCAGCGATGTCGATAAGTGCGTCTATCTCCGAAGCAGTAGCAACATTCCCAGTTGGGTTATTTGGATTGATTAAGACTAGAAGACGGACGTTATCGTCCATCTTGGAACGTATATCTTCAAGGTCAATACGCCAGCCATTTTGTGAATCTAAACGATATTCGACGGTGCTCGC
This sequence comes from Candidatus Thalassarchaeaceae archaeon, assembly GCA_030754395.1. GTDB lineage: Archaea > Thermoplasmatota > Poseidoniia > Poseidoniales > Thalassarchaeaceae > MGIIb-O1. The sequence continues at coordinate 839 of JASMAJ010000193.1, forward strand.
TCCATACATCTGAGGATAGGCCATGTAAGGTGGATAATGAGGGCCTGGTACGAGAACTTTGTTACCGGATTCCAAGAATGCAGCGAATATTATCTGCAACGCCTCAGTAACCCCATGAGTGACGTATACATCACCCTCTTTACACATCCAGCCTTTGTTAGTCTCTGCTGTTGCAATAGCTTGGCGAAGGGCTGGAAGTCCGTAAGAAGGACCGTATCCGTTGTCCTGTGCATCTAGCGCCTCCTTGTACGCAGCAATCATGTGTTCAGGAGTTGGCAACCCTTCGTACGCTAATGGGTCTCCAATATTGAGGCGAATAATCTCATGTCCCTGCTTTTCCAATTCAACAGCAGGAACAACTACATCACGAATAGCGTATTCAATGGCTGCTGCACGAGCTGAAACTTCAACTTTGTCGGACATCCTATCACAGTCCAAGGTATGAACGTGCAGCATCGAGGGCCGCTGGAATTCCTTCTGCATTGGTCCCCCCACCCTGAGCCATTGTGGGTCGGCCTCCACCTCCACCATTGATGTGGCCGGCTATGACGTTAAGCACCTCAACCGCGTTATGACGCTCTGCGGCAATCGAATTCTCGGTTGAGGCTACAATCAGTTTACCACCCTCTGCTCTAGTGCCTAACACAGCGAGAGTAGGCTTAGAGGGATCACGAGTAAGCTGCGTGAGCATTGTCATCATCTGTTTCATGTCACCACCAACCTCCATAACAGCATACCTAACACCATCCTTCTCGACAGCAGCATCGCCACCTCCACTAGTACGCAGCCGCACTATTTCGGCTTCTAGAGATTCAATTTTCTTCTGTTGTATTTTCCATTCTTCAAAGAACCTATTTACAGCAGTTGGAAGTTCCTCGGGAGCAACTCCTAGAACCTCACTAGACTCATTGAGAAGGCGCTCTTGCACCCGGGCGTGCTCACGTGCGGTATCCCCTGCCACGATTTGCAGACGCTCTACTCCGTCTTGGACTTGACTGGAACGGATGATGCGTAATTCACCTACTTTTCCAGCCTCATCGTGGTGTGTCCCTCCGCAGGCCTGAACATCATAATCACCTATTTTGATAACTCGTATTTCGCTATGTTTGGGTGGTCCACCCTGATACAATTCGAAACCAAATTTCTTATCTGCTTCGGCACGATCTAAGACCATTTTCTCAACCATTGGATTAGCGGCAATAATTTCATTCGCATAATCTTCAATCTTATCTAAGTCATCTCTACTAAGTCGCGAATAATGTGTCAGGTCAATCCTTGCATAGCGCTCGCCTTTGTTAGAACCCGCTTGCCAAATATGAGGGCCAAGAAGGTTTCTTGCACTACCTCCTACAATATGCACAGCAGTATGATGGTCCATTAGTTGACGTCTTCGACTCCAATTCACTTGGCCGGCAATCTCACCTAACTCTATGGCACCATTGGTCAGATGGAAAATAACTCCATCCTCTACTCTTGTGTCGGCCACCTCGACATTACCCAAAATACCTTGATCGCCTAATTGACCTCCTCCTTCAGGATAGAACAAAGTTCGGTCAAGAACGACTGAGTGTGTAGGGCTA
>JASMAJ010000194.1 GCA_030754395.1 Candidatus Thalassarchaeaceae archaeon
TGATGCAAAATTACAGAAGCTACTGAACTCTTTGTGAGTTAATCATATTCCCGGCAGCATGACTGCCATTTTCCCTCTGTTGATGGAGGCAGTAAACTGCGGGAGATCATACAATTCGAGGTGTCAAAAATGAGACTGACGTTCAAAGAAATACAAGATAAAATAAGTAAAATGATTCCTTCAGGGGTTGATTTTGAGATTGACTTAGAGGCAGCAAGTATTGCAATAATTACAAAAAATCCGGAGGCGTTTAGCAATTCACTTATCGGAGAAATGGCAAAAAGTGTAAAGAGGCGTATTATAATTAGGCCAAATGACTCGATATTGATGGATACTAAAAAAGCAAGGGATGTAATTAGTGAAATCATTCCTTCAGAGGCATTGGTACTCGATGTGTGGTTTGACCCGGCAATAGGTGAGTGTACTATTGAATGCAAAGATCCAGCATTAGGAGTAGGGAAAAAAGGAGTTCATCTCAAGGAATTAAGGGATGAAATTGGTTGGCAAGTGAATATTATCAGAGCATCACGAATGGATAGTAGAACAGCAAGTGATGTGCGCCGATTTAGATTGGAAAATGCAAAAGAACGAAAGAAAGCTTTACGCCGTTTCGGGCTTAATATTTACCGTCCCAAGAGGCCAGGTGAGTCTTGGGTAAGACTGACTGCATTGGGCTCTTATGGGGAAGTTGGAAGGGCAATGCACCTAATTACTACAAATGAAAGCCGTGTTATCATTGATTGCGGAGCTAAGCCTGGAAGTGAGAAAGAGTCAATGCCTTATTTTTCTGCACCTGAGCTGCTACCCCCTGAGAAGATAGATGCAGTCATCATTACTCACGCCCATTTGGATCACATCGGGATGCTTCCTGTTTTATTCAAATATGGATATAGGGGTCCTGTATATTGCACTCCACCTACGAGGGATTTGATGGTACTATTGCAACTTGATTTTATCAAAGTATCACAATCTGAAGGACGTAAGCCGGCTTATACTCTAGAAGATGTACAAGAAATGATGCTTCACGTTGTAGATGTGAACTGGGATCAGACTACAGATATTGCTCCAGACATTAAAATGACATTATACAATGCCGGCCATATCCTTGGTTCATCATCAATCCATATGCATATTGGTGAAGGGTTGCACAATGTAGTTTTGAGTGGAGATATCAAATATGAAAAATCATGGCTTTACGATGCTGCCAATGTTAGATTTCCTCGAGTTGAAACTCTTGTTATGGAATCAACTTATGGGGGGCCCAAATCATTCCAACCATCTCGTCTGGAGGCCACCAAGGAACTTCAAGATATGATTAAACGAGTTCTATCAAAAGGCGGTAAAATATTCTGTCCAGTCTTTGCTGTAGGTAGAAGCCAAGAATTGATGATTGCCATAGATCAATTATTCAAATCAGGAGAATGCCAGCCTGTTACCGTTTGGCTTGATGGCATGATTCAAGAGGCGACAGCAATTCATTCCCTGCACCCTGATTATCTAAACCAAGAATTACGTCAATCCGTACTGAGGGATGATGACACCAACCCATTTTCATCAAGTTGGTTTCGTACCGTGGAAAGTCGAGATCAAAGGGAATCAATATTGTTGAATCCTGGTTCATGCATTGTGTTAGCTACTAGTGGTATGATGTCAGGTGGCCCAATTATTGATTACTTCAAGCATTGGGCGGGAGACCGTCTAAACACACTCTGCTTTGTTGGTTATCAAGCGGAAGGAACTCTTGGTAGAAGACTCAGAGATGGCTTCAAGGATGTACCAATCAGCGATGGTGGCCGCGGAACAGACATGGTCCGAGTTGAATGTGATTTGGTCATTATTGACGGGATGAGTGGCCATTCAGATCGTAGGCAATTGATGGAATATGTCAATCAGATGAACCCAAAACCGAAGTTCATCGTACTTCACCATAGCGACGCTAAGATCGGGAGCCAGTTAAGACAGGGTTTGCGTGAGACGTATCGTATCCGTACAGTCAATCCAAAAAACCTTGAAACTCTTCGTTTGGCATAATTATTGGAATTCAAGTTGAACTTTATCTATTTGTTTACCCATGATGTAGAGCACTAGTCCTGAAACTAGCGAAAAGACACCTATGAAAGTGACTGCAAAAGCAGCCATGGCAACTCCAATACTGACTGTATCGTGCGGCCCTCCAATATCAATGAGAGCTACAGCCATTTTGTAACCAACTGTGAAAAAGATGATTCCAGGGATTCCAAGAACTATCAGTGGATGTTTTGATTCCAACATCCAGTAGAATAGTTGAGCAGTACGGGATGCACTAGTCAATGATTCTCTTTGATGATCTTCTGGGGGCGCATCTAATTCGATAATTCTGACTGCTAATTCATGGGGTAGGTCAGCAGGGCAGTCACTGATTTTCGCTTGTGC
>JASMAJ010000195.1 GCA_030754395.1 Candidatus Thalassarchaeaceae archaeon
AGTTCTGATAGAGTTAAGAACTATTTTTCTGAAGTCACCAATATTCTAGACGACCACGCCGTAAAAGGATTAGAATATTTTCTACAAGAAGTATGTGAAATAGATTTACCAGTTAATTGGCTTGATGTGTGATTACTTCTTTCGGCGCTTTACCTTGCGTCTCTTTTTACTTTGATCGAATTTTTCAGAGCCGCTAACGCTACTGTCAAGGGGTGGTTCTGCATCAGTGATTTTAGTCAATGCAGCCATCATTTCATTCTCTACAATAGATTCATCATCATGGTCATCAGATTCATTGACCTGATCCTCATGCGAAACCTGTTTGGCAATTTCTTTCATCTTATTCTCTTCTACTTGCAATCCAGAATGAACATCTTGGGCCAATTCCTCTTCATCAGTTTCTTCGTAGGTTTTAGTTACGATACGAGAGGTGATAACCTTTCTAACGGGCCTCTCTTGAGGTATGGCTTCCCGCTTCACTCTACGCTTTTTAGCAACATTCGAGGGGTGAATAGGCTGAGGGCGTCCACTTGTCTGTAAGCTATCTTGGGGCTGAGTCATTGGTTGAGGTCTTGCCTTAGGCTGGGGTCTTGATATTGAAGAATCCATAATAGGTGGGCCACTTGGTTGTGAACGCCGAGTAGATCTGCGTCTAGAAGTCACAATTTCCTCATCATCTTCAAAATCAAAAATAATACGGTTACGTCTTCTAACTACTATTATTGTAAAGCCTCCTATTAACATAAGAGAGATCAGGGGGATCCAGAAATTTTCAATTAACCATTCTAGGGCCAAATCAAATATGGTGGGGTCTGGTTCTGGAATTACACCAACACTAATAACCATAACAGAATTAACAGGATAGACGGGGAAATCATAATGCACGACACCGCCATCATCAGTAATAGTAAGTGAGAATGGTGAAGTGGGAACAATCTGAGCAACAGTATGCATAGGTGCTGAGATTGAAGGGTCGAAGGTGATGGTGTAAGGTCGTAAGACTTGATTTGAAAGTTCCATTTCAATAAACCATCTTAAATGAATACGCGTTCCTGTATCGTATTTTTCCGTTCCTGAAAGACCCAACCTAGTATCGCACCTTACAGAGCCAGAAACATAAACTGAATTATTCAGATGCAAGGATTCGCGCCAATGAGCAATAATTTCGTTATTGTCAGTACCACTACACAACATCTTCTCAATTTTCAGTGCCTCACCTTGATCAACCAAACCATCAGTAGTTACAGTAGCAGCAGCTAAGTCCCTAATAGGGGCACTCTGGGTAGAATTGAGTTCAAGTTCATCCAATATGAAAATTGTATTGTCAGCGATTGAAATAGAAATTTGTCGCACTAAAGTGGGGTCGGGGTGCAACCAACACTCACTGCCTTCAGAGCAAATAAATTCAAAATCATCACCTACACCATCGCCATCGTCATCGCTGTCATAATTATTTGGAGTACCATCACCGTCCGTATCTAAACCAACCATACCATCATAGGGGGCCCATTGATTCTTTCTAAATAATGAAATATGGGCAGAACTAGAACTAGCGACAAACTCATCTTCAATAGGTGAAAGAGCAAATTCGGAAACTTTGTGCCCCAAGTCGAAATTATTCACCACATCGAAATTGGTTGAATTCAAAACTAGAAGATTCGGTGAGGATGTTTGAGTTAGAATCCAAAGTTCATCAGCATATGTGCTCCACTCAAGTTGTTCAGCATAACCATCTAGTACCTTTTGGGAAACATAGGCACCCTCAGGAATAGTACGAACCTGTAAAAGGGTATTAGCAATCCAAGCAAATTTTGTACCATCAGGGGAAATAGAACAATCAGTAATCGCGAATTCGGTAGGCCATATTCGCTCATTGCCTTGATATTCAGCAACATTTTGATTTGTTCTGTTCCAAATGACGACTTTACCATCGGCACCACCAGTAATTAGGAAATTACCATCTGGAGTATGATCAAGACAGGTGACGTGGTCTGTATGTTCGCCCTCGTAAGAGAATATTTTATTTGTTGAGTCTGCAATTGAATATTCATTAGCACCAAAATCTTCATTGGATGAAGCAAAGATTTCAGCCTCAGGCAGTACGCTAATATCTGTTACTTCCTTACCATCTTCATTCACCCCTATTCGAGCCCAGTCTGTAGTTTCATACAAGGCCATTGCAAGTGTACTCATATAGGGGCTTTCAAGACCAACTAATAGAATAGAATCATCGTTTGAAAATGTAACATCCATTACAATGTTTCCAAGATCAATTTCTTTGATAAAATTCCTATTATAAGTGTCAATAATAACAACGCTTTGATAAAATGCTGCGGCAATCATTGAACCATCATTAGAATATGCGACAGCTGAAGAACCAGATAGTGAGTAGGGATTAGTCAAAAC
>JASMAJ010000196.1 GCA_030754395.1 Candidatus Thalassarchaeaceae archaeon
CAGAAATCAATCTAGGTTCTCTTGCCATTATTCCAATATTCCTTGCTTCTTTATTCCTACAAACCGATGCAGTTACTGGAACCAACGCAATTGGCGGTATGTCTTCAACAATAGAAACCATGGCTCTATGGGCAGTAATGGTCCCTCTATCGTTTGGAAGTGCCATGGCCCTCTACCCATCTATCACTGGTCGTAGGTTGGCTTCAATGGCTCGTGCTCGACAAGCATTCTGGTTGATGTCTGTTGGTGTATTACTCGGATTGATGGTTACTCTGATGTCTGATGTAATCGGAATGGCTCTAATGGATGCAGGTGTTGAGGATCCTTCTTCATTGGCCCATGACCTCGAGGTCGCTGGCTCCGTATTCTTCTACTTCACAGTAGTTGCAATGATTCTGCACTGTCTGAATATGGTTAGTGGTTTATTCCGCGGTAACATTGTTGAGGAAGAGAGTAAGACGTCTTCTAGTATCGTAGTTGATACCTACGATTTAGCCTCAGCAACTACTGTTCGAAGAATTCTCGGCTCCGGTGCTGGAATGGATACGATGGTTGTTCCAGTCGGTGAATCAGATGAATCTGGTTCGGCAACGGATCTTTGAGTTCAACCGTTACCTTGAGGGTTGATGCCCTGTTTGGCATAAGGGGATAGTATGAGGATTGGGCTGGTCGGAAAACCAAATGTTGGCAAGTCAACGACATTTTCTGCTCTGACTCAGACTCCTGTTGACATAGCAAATTATCCATTCACTACGATTGATCCTAATGTGGGCGTTGCATGGATTCCATTACGCCAAGATTGTGCTTGCGCTACTCTTCGAGCCAAGAAAGAAAGTGATGGTAGACTAGAATTAGTTTCAGTCGATGACCCTCGTAATGGTAGCATTTGTAACCCAAATACAGGCTCTTGCGTATCTCACAATCGTTTGGTACCTGTGACAATGATTGATGTTGCAGGATTGGTGCCCGGAGCTCATGAAGGGCGCGGTAGAGGTAACCAATTTCTTTCAGATTTAGCACGATGTGATGCATTAATTCAGGTTGTAGATATTTCAGGTTCTACTGATATTGAAGGTAATCCTGTAGGTAGTGGTGGTTCGAATCCAGTTGAGGAGCACGAGTTCCTTCTCGGAGAGTTAGATGCTTGGATTAGAGGTATAATTGAGTCCAGTTGGCAAAGAGGTGCCAGACGTGTGCAATCAGAAGGCGAGAAGGCCTTAGTGACTTACTTACTCGACCAATTGAGCGGCATAGGTGCTTCTGAATTACATGTTTCTGCCGGACTTTCATCTGTAAGTAATAATCACCCCGATGCAGGAGTTCCATGGAATTGGGGGAAGGAGGAACTCACTACACTCTCTCAAGAAATTCGTGCTGCACTATTTCCAATATGTGTGGCCGCCAACAAAGCTGACAGAGCTGAGGATGGAGTTTGGGATGAACTTCAGACCATGGTGGAGGCCTCAGGCGGAATTCTTGTTCCCACAAGTGCCGAGGCTGAACTTGCTCTAAGCCGAGCGAGTGCTGCTGGATTAATTGATTTCAGAGTGGGACAATCCAGTTTTACAATTAGTGAGGCTGGTGAATCTAAATTATCTGGAGCTCAAAGAGAGGCTCTTTCAAAAATTGCCGATACTATCGAAAAATGGAGTGGAGGTGGCTTAATCGGTTTAGTAGGAGACATTGTCTTTGAGCAATTGAATCGACGTGTAGCATATCCTGTTCAGGATGAGACACATTGGGTTGATGGCGATGGAAACATACTACCCGATGCTATTTTGATTCCCGAAGGAACAACTGCGAAAGGCTTAGCCTATGCGGTTCACACAGACCTTGGTGACGGTTTCATTCGAGCCACAGATGCGCGTAGTGGTCGAGTTATTGGTGCTGATCATGAAGTTCAGAATGGAGATATAATTCGAATTCATGCTAAGACATGAGTCAGAATAGTGCTTTGATGATTCACTCTTCGGTGAAGTTATTTTTTACTGTGGTCTCCATTCCCCAAAGGATTAGGATTCCCATCACTGCAATTAATCCGGCGACACGGAAAACGGTGTGGTAGGTGAATATTCCAGTTCCATCAACAGTTTCTGCCCAGATAAAGGCGGCGAGAATCGGTCCGATAATTCGGGAGAGTGCCCCGAATCCTTCCTGAGCACCCATTACACGACCGAGGTCAACGCCCGAACCTTTTGCTTCCATAGTAAGTAAGGTGGACTGAGTTGGTTGAAACAAACCATTTCCAGCAGCGATGAAGGTCATAGCTAACAATCCGATAGCAAGAGGAGTTGGTTGTAAATATGGAATCCATCCCAAACCTATTGCTGTGAGGAAAATGCCAGTTATCATTATTTTACGTATATCGAATCTTTTGGTAAGTGGTCTGATCAATCCACCTTGAA
>JASMAJ010000197.1 GCA_030754395.1 Candidatus Thalassarchaeaceae archaeon
GATGGAGGAATTCGGCGCAGTAGAACTCGATGGAGGGCCATGGTGCACATTGACAAATCCTGACACAGGTCGGGAGATTATCATCAAGGATGTCATTGCTGATGCAATGTTACAGCAAGTGCTTACCAGGCCAGCCGAATACAGTGTTCTGACAACGATGAACCTCAATGGTGACTACATCTCTGATGCATTGGCAGCTCAGGTCGGTGGAATCGGAATCGCTCCTGGAGCCAATATCAATTATGATTCTGGGATTGCAATCTTTGAGGCTACTCATGGTACTGCACCCAAGTATGCAGGTCAAGACAAGGTCAATCCTGGTTCACTCATACTTTCTGCAGAGATGATGCTTCGGCACATTGGCTGGGAAACAGCAGCAGATTTGATTGTCAAAGGGATGGAGAAGGCGATTTCCGCCAAGACGGTCACCTATGATTTCGAGCGGTTGATGGACGATGCAACTTTACTTTCATGCAGTGAATTCGGTCAAGCCATTATCACTCATATGTAGAACTTCGAAGTGTGAATTTTGGTTCAAGACTTGAGGGTGTTCTGTTCAGGCCCTTGTGGATTCAAATTGCAGAGAAAAATTCAGGATATAAACCAGTTGCAATTGGTATAATGCCCAATAGAAGTTGTGGCCAATTAAGTATGAGTCCAGCGATGGCTTTCCTCTTCCCAACGCCAGTTGTTTTTGCGTTGGAGTATCCTATGTGTGAAAATATAATGCCTAATAATGCAAGTGGGAGTGAGAAGAAACAGCAAATTAGAAAGAAAAAGGGAGCCATAATTGAAAACACCATAGCGATGATTCCTAGGACCAAACCCGCCGTTGCAGAGGCATTATTCTGCGCTACTACAAACACCATACCTTGTTGATTTCCATAAGCAGGGGCCGGTATTGCCCCTACCATATTTGGACTACCTACCTGTTGTGGAGGTTGCATTGAGGAAGACTAGGAGCGCCTTCGCTAAATCATTATTGAGGAATCTGGGCTCTTGTGCGTCTATACTAACGGTACTCCTTGCGACTACTAATGTCTGCTTAACGGCATTCATTACATAACCCGAAAGTGAAATACCAATTGTCATCTACTACCTTACACTGTTCACAAGCATCTGCAATTCTAGTCCCTAAAAGATCTACAATTTTCTCTATGTCATCTCCAGCATTACCTGCTACAACTACTTCATGCCCAGATTCAAGATTATGCAATGATGCTTGATCTGCTGCATCCAAGAATGATTCCATCTCAATAGTAGAAAAATCACATTCTCTGCAATATCCATTCCAAATTCCAACATTGCCAGAGATGAGAAATCGCATTGTTATATCCTTTCCAGTCTTTGCCATTGTGATTCCTTCTATTTCTTTAAGCCGTCTTTCGGCAAGCCGTCTATCGGAACTAATCCCGAGCCATCTGTCGTGTTCAACGAGTAATTCTTCATAGCTTCCGCTCCATACAATGTCTCCGTCATTTTTCTTCATAATTTTCAACTTCGGCAACCTTTTTCATTTCATTCATCATCTTAAGCCTTTCAATCGTTATTTCATGTACACTGCCCATGTCTTTACAGAATGGACAAGGCTCGCTAGATTCGGGATGGTGGGTGGCGCAGAATGTTCGTCCACACCTGCATCGCTCTGTGCCTGACTGCGCTGCTGCATCGCACTTCTTCGACAACGATTCCATGCAGACAGACACCGCTTTTGAGGCGTACTGGTCTGCCTGAGACAGGCTTCTGAAGGCTGCCATTCGAGGTGCAGTTGCAGGAACCCAATGCCAGATGAAATCATCTGTGATGTTATCCGTTATCCATTGTTTGCTGAATGATGGCGATGCCGGCGTCCAAACACGGTAGGGGTACAGATGGGCTTGCTCCTCATCACCCTCGTAGTACTCAAATGCCGGTTCTACCTTCATTTTCTCCTTTCTTGAGTCGGATATCTCTTCCTTCACTTTAGATTTCTTCTGATGCCAAGGTTTGAACCTCAGGGTACATTTCCAAACCCAACCCTTCTCTGATCCTTTTTCTTCAGCTGTAACTCCACTTCTGAAAAACAGCCTCAATGGTATTTCACAGATGTTACAATCTGGGATTTTGTCCCCTGAATTCATTCTTCCGCCTCCCTTTCTTTCTTTTCCATTTCCAACCTAGAAATCTTTTCCCACATTATGAAAATCATGAGAACTTCCAAGAATGTCCAGTATTCATGCGCATATGGGGCCATCTCCAATAACCAATCAAACATATTTTTTTCATCTCCATTATTCTATTATCGCGGGCAAATCACACTCATTTTCAGCACTTCTATTACTTCTGAAATAGACTTTCAAAGGAATTTCATCGCCGTCGAAAAAAGCATTCATTTGCTACCTATATTAACTTCACGAATAT
>JASMAJ010000198.1 GCA_030754395.1 Candidatus Thalassarchaeaceae archaeon
TGTGAACACCTAACGAATTCACTCGCGCCTGCTGAGGAAGCCAAATCAACAACCAAACGTGCTGCCTTCTGCTTAGTGGGTCCTTGCTTGCCTTCAAGCATCGACTGGAGTTCTGTAGGGACTTCCACGATTGAAGCCCAGATGCCGGACTCCTTCAAGATTCGCTGAGTTATGACTCAATCAATGTCATCTAGGCTGAATATCCCTCAGGTCATTAATGTCCTGAACGCTGACGCTGTGCTTCAATAGCTACAGCACTAAGAGGCGCTTGAAGATTGAATGAGGGAACAAAACCAGTCATTGGGATTCGAATTATCTCATCAGTCATTTGCAAAACTTCAGATGATATCCCCTCACGTTCACCACCCACAATCAGAATCACATTTCCAGTTAGGTCTACGTCCCACGGAGTAGATTCACCAACGTCCTCCAAAGCAATAATTCGGAATCCTGAAGATTTTGCTGACTCAATTGAAGATACAGCATCTTGCCAAAGAACAGGGAGGAATCTATGAGCCTTCATTGAAGCACGTTTTGCAGCACTTCGCTCTTCATTATTGAGTTCACCATTAACAATTACCGCATCGGCCCCGGAGACCTCAGCGGTTCGAATGCAGAAACCTATGTTAACTGCATATTTAGCTCCATCAAGAAGCCAAATAAGGCCTCCTGATTTCAGCACATCCTCAAAGTTTGCCAAAGGATCACGACCTACCAACGCAAGTATCTCAGGAGTGCCTTGACTATTGTCTCTAGACATACGCCAGAGGTCATTTTGAGAACCTTCAATCACTCTGATTCCCAAAGATTCAGCCCGACTCACTAAATTAGTTATTTTAGAAGAATTATGATCTCTTTTTACTAGGATAAGAGTTACTTTTTCTCCCGCATCCATAGCCTGTGACACCTCTACAGCACCACATTTCTGCATTGACAAACTACTCACAACCTAGTTTCCATCGTTTGTTTGGTAATCATTATTGCTATTCTTTTTGAAGATTGGAATTGGTATCATTTTGTGTAAATTCGCATCGTGGAATTTCAAATAAATGTCCAAGATTTCTTTTTGCCTTTCTGTAATTCCTTCTTCTGATGGATTTTCTAATTCATCCATAGCCCACTCGATTTCAGCATATGTAGCACCAATTTGGTCTTCATCAGTTCGGCCATCATCCCATAGTCCATCAGTGGGGGCCGCATCTCGAATTTCCTGAATTATTCCCAAAGCCTCAGCGATAGCATATACCTCGGTTTTGTAAAGGTCGGCTATAGGAGAAATATCCACACCCCCATCGCCGTATTTCGTGAAAAAGCCGACTCCGAAATCCTCCACTTTGTTGCCCGTTCCAACGACTATCCCATTGCTAGAAGATGCAATAGCATAGAGTGTGGTCATTCTGAGCCTAGCTCTAGAATTAGCAGCAGCCATTGTGGTAATGCCATCATCCAATTCCTTCATCAGAGAATCAAATGTACCAGTGAGATCGATTTGTTGGCTCTCCACATTTTCCCATCTAGACTTCAGCCAATCTATCTGTCGATTTGATAATTCATATTGATCTGGAGCCTGATGGATTGGCATATTGAGTGCTATAGTTCGTAGCCCAGACCTTGCACACAGTGTCGAGGTGACTGCGGAATCGATACCTCCTGAGACTCCAACAACAAGAGTCGATATACCTGCATTCTGGGCATAGTCACGAATCCAATCAGTAATTTCGTCACTGAGATCGATTAAGTCTTGCATTCAATAATTCCTCCATTCAGTGGCACGCCATACCGTATTTCTTTAATCTCCAGTAGTTGTAAGGCCATGGTGTTAAGAAACCAACTATTAGCATAAACGGAATTGCAATCGGATTCATTCCCAGTTCACCCTGAGTAAACAGTAAATCTGTTATTTCCATTGCAATTTCCATCATTAGCATCGATATAAAAGACATCCCAAATGCAGTTGAAAGAGCATTACGGAAGTCCATTTGGCCTTTTATCAGAAGAAATGTCTCTAGCATTACACTAGTTGCCAATCCATTAATCAAAGGCAAGATTGCAAAGAAGTACCAGGAATTTGAGTACAAAGAAATATCATCAGTTAGTCCAGAATATGAATAATATGCTAATGTTCCAAATTCACCTATTGAACAACCGATTAGACACCATTTGGTATTGTTTGCTGATTGCTTCCAAACAGAACCATCGCTCCAATGAAAATCCTCTCCTTGGCCATCAACAGTGTATCCTATTGCTCTGACTGCACCGGTTAGTAAATCACGAGAAATTCCTTTATGAATTACAACCGCAGTACCTTGTTCATGTGAGACTACTACTGAATCTACACCCGATACTCCTTCAATAGCATCTCGTACTCTACT
>JASMAJ010000199.1 GCA_030754395.1 Candidatus Thalassarchaeaceae archaeon
GATTTACCCATTCCATTGGGTCCGAGAATTCCAACAACTTGCTCTTCTCTAGGAGCCGGCAATCGGAATAAACGGAAGCCATTTTCACCATATCTGTGAGTCATTTCTCCATCTAATTCTTCAGGGAGATTGGTAATAATTAGTGCATCAAATGGACATTTGTTTACGCAAATTCCACAGCCTATACATAGAGGTTCAGAAATAACTGGTTTTCCATTCCCCCCATCTAGTACAATACATTCTATTCCATTTCGAACTGGAGGGCAAAATGCCCAGCATTCAGCATTGCATTTCTTTGGCTGACAGCGATCATCTAGTAGAACGGCAACCCTCATTCATATCCCTCCTGATTCAATCGCCTGATAATCTTCCCTTGATACTTTCCAAAGTAAACCGCTTATTGCTCAAAGAGCGAGAAAGCGGTATCGCACATATACAGATGCAGCCAGAGAAATTTTCTCTGCCTTTGAAAGTTGGATTCTTTCTGTGAACACATCTCCATTTTTCTTCCTTATTTTCTTTAGAATTGAACTATAGAACGCAATCATTGCAGCAGGTGAATATCTGGATTGCTTGTCTAACATTGGTAGAAGTTTGAACGCTTTATCACGATATGATTCTGCCTTGGATATGTATTCTTCAACGAATGGTTGCCATCCTGGGTGATTTAGTAATTCAGTTCCAGAGTGAACATCCTCCTCGGAGATTCCAAAACGACGAAGATCTTCCATTGGAAGGTAGATTCTGTCTCTCTCAGAATCCTCTGCGACATCACGAAGTATGTTCGTCATCTGCATGAAAATTCCCCAGGCCTCAGCGCTTTCTCTAGCCGCATGATTATCATAACCGTAAATTTCAATGCAGACGAGCCCTACTGTAGAGGCTACTCGATAACAATAGGAATAGAGTTCCTCAAAATCCTCGTAACGATTCCTATGCAAATCATCTTCCATTCCACTAATCATCTCGTCTAATAATTGTCGTGGTATATTGTAACGACGAATAGTGTCCTTTAGTGCAATGAAAATAGGATCAGTAGAGGTAATCTGTGAGTAAGCAGTAGAGAGTTTCTTTCGGTAATAGAATAACTGAGACATTTTATCTTCGTAATAACTTCGATCAACTACAGGCGATGAGCCGGTTAGTCGCTCGATATCGGTTCGATATTCAACAGATTCGGGATCTTCTGAAGAACCACCAGGGAATTCATCAATGTAATCTCCATCAGCAATATCATCTGCTCTTCGACAGAATGCGTAATAGGCACAAATCGAGCGAAGTGCTTCCTTTGGTAAATACTTGAATGAATGATAGAAGTTTCCGGCTTCAATTTTTGTTAATTCTTCACAGTAATCATATGCTGCGTCAACCAAATATTCGGGGACATCTGATTCTGACCAAATAGCAGCATCAAGGTGAGAGAAGGGATTCAGTAATTCTCCTCTAGGGCCAATGACACCCATAAATCTAGCACCTTCCCGTAATGTTTCTAGAGCTGTAATACTAATTGCTCGAGCGGCATCACGAGTGACGCTAACAGCAGATCTTACGACCTCAATATTTTCGAAGTCAGATTCCGCCTCAACTAGGGATACGCTACGCCCAACATCGTAGCGAATTCCAGATGCGGAATCGGTCTTCTCTCTCTGAACCATGGTTCTTACAGAACCAAGCCAACATCTTTCACTCTTGAATCCGACGGCTACTCGTTAGAACTTTGATTCATATACTGAGTTTGAGAGCAGTCTTCCATTTCCTACGTGCTTTCATCAGTAGAATTAGCTGTTTGAACTTGCTAACTTTGGGTCTTTTCCGCCAAGTGTCGTAACCCTGCCGTCTAATGGCTTCTAGAACCGCTTGGCCACCCCAACTGAACATCATCAAATCAACAGCCAATTTCGGGTCACATTTAGTCCAAAGTTCGGTACCTTTGTCAAACCATTCTTGAGCTCTTTCTACTTCTTCAATCATTATTGCTTTCCATCTATTATCAAAAACTCTTGAGTTGTAATCTTCGTATGAATATCCATGACGCATCATGGTGTCTTCTGGCATGTAGATTCGATTCTGTTCTAGGTCTCGTGAAACATCTTGCCAGTGGTTTGCTAATTGAAGAGCGGTACAGGTCCAATCTGCAAGTATTCTGAGTTCTTCATCGTCATGACCGTAAACGTAGAGGAACAAGTGGCCAACAGGGTCGGCGCTATAGAAGCAATATTCGCGCAATTCATCAAAATTAGCAAATCTTTTACGTGTCTCTTCCGAATTCCAAAGCTCTCTGAAAGATTGATTTTTCAGGGAACCAACTAGGCCATGGTCATCATATGAAATGACACAACACCTGTAAACGTTGTAATCAGCAGCTAT
>JASMAJ010000019.1 GCA_030754395.1 Candidatus Thalassarchaeaceae archaeon
TGGAGATGCTAGGGCGAGAACTAGTGAAAATGGGTCATCGCGTTAGCGTATGGTGTGCAGATGTTCCCGAACATGAAGAAAAACAATTCAACAGAGGTGGAATTGAGGTAATCAGAATCCCGGCAAGCAGAATATTAGCAGGCGTCGATCCCGTTGTTTCAATTAGTGACTTGAGTCTTGATGGAGTCGATGTGGTACACTTACATGACACACTCCCAATTCTCATTAGAAAAACCTTGAAGAGAGCAGTGAAATCTCACATTCCCGTTGTCACAACATACCATAATGACTACATCAAAAATGGATTTATTGCCAATACAATTAAGCGATTTAGATGGGCTGTTCAGGGCCGTAATACATTGAATTCATCTCAAGCCCGTATCGCTCTAACTCCTTACTTTGATGAGCTACTAAAAAGTAAAGGAATAGTGGATGATATTGACATTATTCCAAATGGATTCTCACCAATTGATAAAGCTCCAGAGAGACCATTGACACTACCAAATAATGTAGACAATAGTAGACCTTTACTTTCTTTCATAGGACGACTCTCTGAACAAAAAGGACTTGACGTCCTAATGGAGGCTTGGGAGAAATTAGCTACTGAGGAAGACCCTGGGTTTGATATTGCAATAGCCGGTAAAGGAGAATTGGAAGACTGGCTAATTGACAGAATCTCAATAGCCAGTCATAGAGAAAGAATTCACAAATTAGGACTAGTAAGTGAGGCAGAAAAGCGGTGGTTACTTGAAGAATCAACAGGAATTGTCATCCCTTCTCGATTTGAAGGACTACCAACCGTGATGTTGGAAGCAATGCATGCCAAAGCTCCAGTAATTATGGCTAATGTCAATGACTTAGGGAGATTGATAACCGAACCTGGAGCCGGGTTATCTATACCGCCAGGAGATTCGGAAGCATTAGCAACGGCGATGTCAATAATTGCCCATTCAGAACAAGAAGAACGTAAAAAATGGGGTGAATCCGGATACAATGCCTCTATTGATTACATGTGGTCAGAGATAACCAAAGATGTGTTAGCAATCTATCATAGAGTTCTGGAGGAAAGTGTATGAAGCGCAAACTGCTTGTAGCCAAGGGTACTTTTGAAGCCATGAGAGGCGCAGAACGTGATCTAATTCGCAACCTGCCTGCATTAGCGCAAGAGTTCGATGTAACGGTTGCAACGCTTCAACCAAGTAAAGAGCTCAAAAATTGTGTACGAAAACACTCGATTCCTCTACTTTATCCCGATATTGTGTGGAGTCCATCTATAGGAGTCATAGCGAAAATATTGAACCGTGATTTGAAGTCCTCTCAAAAATCATGGAAATCAATTTCAGGACTGAAGGAAGTTATTGACGAGGTCGATGCTGTACACCTTGTCAGTGGTGACGGGTCATTTGGATTAATTCGTATCATTCCAAAAAAGAAAGCCTTCCATTTGCATATGCTTGAGCCACATAGAGGACTTTACGAAGATGTATTACATCTAGATGTGAAAGGTGAACCTAAGCGAAATATTGGGATTACAAAGTTGGCACTTTCAAAAGCAAAACGTGATGATTCGCGTGTAATCAAAAACTTACTCAAACGCCAGATGAGTAGAATTAGTGGCAATTCAAGTTACAGTGCAAGCCGGATTGAGGAAGTGTATGGTTGTGAAGCAGGCTTTATTCATCCAAGTGTCGATTATTCCGAATACACTCCAGAAGCAACTAAAGAAGAAAATGAAGTTTGGATTGAACTCAATGAATTGCCAGATCCTCCATGGATTACAACAGTTGGTCATTCAGGTTGGGTAAAGGGAACATGGGAAACAATCTCTATGCTAACAGGAAGTGGATTAGGACTTGTGTTGGTTGGTGGAGGAACTTTTGAGGAACTCGAAGAATTACGTGATCATGCAGATGCTCGTGGAGTTCGATTTTGGACTCCTCCTCGTCTTTCAAACCTACAACTTACAGGTATGATGCGACGTTCCGTTGCTGTTGTGAGTATGGCCCATGGAGAGCCATTTGGACTAACTCCCATCGAAGCCTTTGCAGTAGGTACACCGGCACTCTTTGTTGATGAGGGCGGCTTCCGTGATAGTATAGAAGATGGAGTGAATGGGCGCTTACTACCTAGAGACGATCCTGCTGAATGGCAAGAGGCGCTTAACGAAGCAATGCAAATCAAGACGAGAAAACGGTGGGCAAAAGCTGGGCGTGAAAAAATCGCTACAATGGACCTTTCACCTCAAAGTCATTCTAGAAGAGTCTCTGAAATTATTGAAGAATTACTTGCAAGGTAATTCTTGTTCCTGACTAGGACAAACTTCCCAGTGAATCAATAACTATTAATCCACCCATGCCAGCATGATTCGCACAGTAATAATACATAGAATCAGGAGCATCTAATGGTACTGTAAATGTCAGTAAACCATTCGAGCCTTGATAATCATTTCAAAGACGATTGGCAATGACAATTAATGCAATAATAATATTTATTGCCCCCTTCATCAGAAACATGAATTACCGGTGTTTAGGGGGTTCAATTAGGAATTTCGTTATTTTACTAGCATGTCCCGCTTGTTCCAGTATTTGTTCCATTTGGACAAGTAGTATAGTGCCAAACTGCCCCAACGAATGTAGCGTTAGTTAAGTCAGCTCCATAAAGAACGGCATAACTGAAATCCGCGCCATTATAATTGCCATCACTCAAATTTGCGTGCTTCAAAATTGCACCGTTGAAGTTAGTATTTATTGCGGAAGTAGTGTAATTAGCGTGATGCTCCCCATGAGACTCATAGGTGTATGGCTCTTTAGAAAGGTCGGCATAACTCAAATCAGCATAACTCAAATCAGCATCATCTAAATTCGCACCTCTCAATATCGCAGCAGTCAAATCTACGTTAATTAAATTTGAAGAAATCAGACGAATGGCTCTCATATCGGAATTAACAAAATTAGCATTGGTCAAGTTACTATTTGTTAAAAGGGTTTGCCGATTATTACAAAATTCGCAAGTTGCCCAATAATATGACAAATTTGAATCACTAAAATCAACATTTGAAAAATCGGAATTAAGAATAGAAATACCGTGGAATTTTGCACCTGAAAAATCCGAGTTGGAAAAATCAGAACCTCCTATAATAACTAGTTTGATCCACAACCCCTGTCCGGCATTCAAACTACCGCATGCAGCACTATCCCAATATGAATCCGAAAAATTTGAATTGGAAAAATCAGAGTATCTTATATCAACACCAAAACCAGAAAATCCAGAAAAATCTTGGCCGGAAATATCCTCGTTAAATATATGGCCACATAAACCTAATAATTCCCCATTAGTGTAATCTAACCAAGCCACATCGAATGTGTTTCCATCAGCACCATCTGCACCATCTGCACCATCTGCTCCATCTGCACCATCTGCACCATCTGCTCCTGCGGGTCCTTGAATAAGTCCAGCATCTATCCATTGTGAACCATCCCATACCCAAAGATGACCAGTGTCGTCAGTGATGTATCCATCTCCATTATTATTTCCTGTTGCAGGAAGGTTAGCAGACGAGGTAACGCTTCCTTGAATTGCCACTGATGTCCCATCAGCTCCATCCGCTCCATCAGCTCCATCTTCACCAGCAGGTCCAGCAGGTCCGGCTACGGTACTATCAGCACCATCAGTTCCATCTGCACCATCTTGGCCCGATGGACCTGTCAAGTCAATTATCGACCAGGCACCATTAGAACAGGTTTGAAAATTAGAATCTGAAGAAACGTAGTATAATCGTCCATCCATTGTTGAATCGCAGCTTGGAAGATTATTTGCAGCCTGTACTAGAAATACATTCCAGTCATCTAATTCATCTTTGGGCTCTGGTTCTGGATTATCCTCTGAACCTAAACAACCGGATAATGCTGAGGCGATCATCAATATAGCAAGTAAAGCTGCTTTAGTAGTCAGTCTTTTTTTGGGCATATCATTGTTGACTGTATGACGATACTTAATGAAAGTGGATGTATTTGTTTTTGTTGAGACAATTTTGTTCTTTTTGTTAGATGCCGGCTGTTTGTTGTTCCGTTGCATTGA
The DNA here is from genome assembly GCA_030754395.1 of Candidatus Thalassarchaeaceae archaeon. GTDB lineage: Archaea > Thermoplasmatota > Poseidoniia > Poseidoniales > Thalassarchaeaceae > MGIIb-O1. Next base: position 4,078 of record JASMAJ010000019.1, read on the forward strand.
TGGAGGAAAGGTAAGTGGTAGGGCCATGCGACCCGTTGAGTCAGTAGCAATAATCGGAGCCGGAAACATGGGCTCCGGGATTGCTCAGAAATCTGCTCAAGAAGAATTCATGGTTCAGATGGTCGACCGTGAAGAAAAGTGGGTTGAAAGAGGGCACTCAATTATTGCTGAATTCTTAGACGAGGCAATTCAAAGACGGATATTTCGTGAGAAAGAAGTTGAGGATATAAAAAATAGAATCACAGGAGTAATTGGAACTGAGAATGTCAATCCAGACACTGATTTGATTATTGAGGCTGTGTTTGAGGATTTTGACATAAAAAAGGCTGTATTTTCTACTCTAGACGAGGTATGTAATGAGCACACAATTCTAGCATCAAACACCTCTTCATTATCAGTAAATGAACTGGCTAAGGCTACAGGACGTCCAGATCGTTTTGTTGGACTACACTTCTTCTTTCACCCCGCAAAAAATCGACTAATCGAAATTATCCCGGCAGAGACTACATCTCCTGAATCCCTAGTTGCAGTTGAGCAATACTGCAAGACCATGGGTAAAGTTGTAATCGTCTGCAAGGATCGACCTGGATTTGTCGTAAATCGATTCTTTGTGCCTTGGTTGAATGAAGCTTGTTTACTGCTTGAAGAAGGAATTGCTAGCGCTGCCGCTATTGATAATGTGGCCAAGAAAGCATTCCGAATCGGCATGGGACCATTCGCTTTGATGAATTTGACTGGCCCTCCCATAGCCTTGCATTCAACCGATTATTTAGCAGAGCAACTTGACTGCCCTCGATATACTGGTGCTGCAAATTTGAGAGCAATGGTAGAAGCTGGAGAAATGTGGGACATAGGAGATGATATCGAATGTAGTGAAGAAGCTGCAATCATCATTAGCGAGCGATTATTAGGACAAACTTTCGCTGTTTCAGCACAAATTGTCGATGAAGAAATATGTTCTCTAGAAGATGTAGATCGTGGTGCCAAGGTAGGATTAAGATGGGCTAAAGGGCCATTTGAGATTGCAAATAAGATAGGAATTGACGAGGCTGTACGAATGGCTAATTCCTACGCTAATTCAGCAGGATTCGAACTTCCTGAATGGTTTGCAAATTGTACTGGACCTCTAGATTTTTCATATGTCGATACTGAAATAAATGGAGAAGTTGCAACAATCAAAATAAACCGACCTGAGGCGATGAATGCTCTGAATGAGACTGTTGTCTCACAGTTAGGTTCAGCACTCGACTCCATCAATACGCTGGATGAAATTTCAACAATTGTTCTCGATGGGGCGGGAAAGGCATTCGTTGCAGGAGCTGATGTCAAGTTCTTCGTTGACAAAATTCGGGCTGATTCGATTCAAGACATCTATGATTTCACCGCATATGGCCACGAGGTTTTGGCAAAATTAGAGAACTCGGACAAGACAACTATCGCTTTGACTACCGGACTTGCTCTAGGAGGTGGACTAGAATTAGCCCTCTCATGTGACTATCGAATAGGAACACGCCGCAGCCAGTTCCGATTTCCAGAAACTAGCATAGGAATTTATCCTGGACTCGGAGGAACACAGAGAACTCCACGCATCTGTGGCATAGAGGCTGCAAGATTTGCAGTTCTAGCAGGAAACTTCCTCGACGCAAATAGTGCGGCAGCTCTAGGAATATTGACCCATCTAGTTGAACCTGCAAATGTAAATTCAACTATTACTGAAATTGCAGCATCTGGAAAACCTAATCAGAAATATCCGGCATCTCCAGTAGATCATTCTCATCCTGCTGCTGCCTTTGCACTCTCATTCTATTGTGACGAAAACATGGCGGCACTATCCAATGGAAACTGTCCAGACGGTTTTGATGCCGAGGATAAAATGGTCAGCAGACAACTGAAGGCTCTATCACGCACTGCACCAATTGCACTCGCAATGGCAAGTCAACTACTGAATGAATCTGTAATAACTGGCGATGATTTAGAATCCGGTCTGAGCCTAGAACTTCAACGTCTGAATGACATCTTCTCGACTGCTGACGCATTAGAAGGACTTTCGGCACTAATCGAAGGCAGAAGGCCTAATTACACAAATTCGTGAGTACTGAATCACCGTCTTGGAGACTGATTCCAAGCCGGTGCTCGAACCTCAGCCATTCCACGGACAATTAGTGATAGAATGCTCTTCAAGTTCACAAAACCACCTCGTCCTTCCAGTTTTTCATTAGCTCTTCAACCCAGTCCTCTAACCAAGCGTCCATTTTTCTCTCTCCAGTGTAATATTGCAACTCGGTGCAATTTTCACACTGAGCCAATAACCACTCCTATTTGAATAGACAGGTTTTACTGCTAGCACCGAGGTGCATTTTATACACTAGATAGGTTGTGCGTAACCTGTTCACATGGGTCGTAAGCAGATGGAATTGAATTCGGTAGACTTCGGTAGTATTCAGAACGCGATAGAAGATGTCCAAAAAAATGGGCGTAACATACGCCTCATTTTTGCCTCTTATTACGTAGATGATGATTATGATATTGGCTGGGAAGTCGATGCTGCTGTGGATGCCTTTGAAATGTTCTCGTCTCGTTGGACAACTGAAATATTAGCAGCACTCTACATTGCTGGAGATCGACGATTCAATGAATTACGTTCTTTACTTCGCGGTATTTCTTCTCGAACTTTGTCGGATAAATTAACTACTTGTCAGAAGCATGGTGTTGTAGAGAGAGTAGTCGAAGAAGGGCCTCCGATTAGGGTCACATACAGACTAACTTCACACGGAAGAACTTGTGGGAAATTGCTAAGTCCTCTGGTTGCATACATGAAAATGCACAAGGATCTAATCGTTGTAGAAGAGTGAATGAATAATCGATGCGAGAGCGATTCATGAAGCCGCATCCTTCAAAGACTGATAGAATTGAAACAGTAACATGGCATTGCTCCAACAGTGGCGCAGTAAGCGTTCTTGGCTTGTAGATGGTGCCTTAGCAGCTAGTGCTGGAATTCTGGGGCTTGGAGCCTTGTTTCCTGCAATGATTCCACCGGCCGCACAAGGTACTCTTTCAGCGCCTCGTGAAAACTGGGAACATCCCTTAAGAGCGAGAATAATGTTGACTTTAAATCGCTCACCAGGAATCCACTTTAGAGCATTACAAAGAAGGCTGGATGCAGCAAATGGTACTCTTCGACATCATCTCGATGTTTTAGTTTCTGAGAAATCTGTCACCACTATGTCAGTTAATGGAAGAACCTGTTACTATGCAGGTGCTCCAGCTCAAGTAGAGATTCTAGAAGGCATGGGAGTTACTGATGATGCTCGTGCTGCTTCGATGCTTCCTGTTGGTCTTTCCGAACTTCAACGGGCAGTAGTATCGCATCTGACAAGAAATGAAATCCCCAATAGTCAGGCTGCTCTTGCGCGTGAACTTGGGCGTTCACGCTCTGCCGTGCATTCTGCTGTAGGAGTTCTGCGAACTCGGGGAATCATCTGCGAAGGTGAGCTGCGCTTAGCAGATCATCTGAACGGATTGAGGACTTCTAGGATAGAATACAACTGGCTCGACCTTCGTCTCGAACTTGCTTGATTTCTCACAAATTGGGTTAATCTTGTTGCCACCCATAGGGAATCCTATTACACATTGAATTTCGGCAGTGGGTTGTATGTTCCGCGTTAGGCTAATCGAACAGCCAATGCCAACAGGTAGCAAGGACCCTGATGTCCTTCTTGCATGGATTCTTGATTCCTTAGGATTAGTACGTTGGAAATCAGAAGGGGCAACCGTCGACGAGGAACAAGGTTCGATACATCGTATATTTCGGCAAACCTTCCTAGAAGAGCCTCTAAAGGGATGGGACAATGCTGCAATTACCGAATTCTCAGGGTTATCCCAAACTGGAGTTCACAATCAAATGCACAAACTTCGCGAAGCGGGATTAGTAGCTTCTCAACTCTCCGGTCGCTGGCACGTTAATGTCCTACGAGGAGGTTCGATGGCTGGTGCAATCGAACTGATGTCTGTTCAGGCAAGGGTAATCGCCAAGATACGCCTGAACGAATTGAGTTCTTACATTAATGAATCAGAAAAGAGAATGGATGTTGAGAGTGATGATGATGTTGCAGAATTTAGAATCGACATCGCGGAACCCGGACCTAAGAAAGAAGGAAATGATCAACTCGATACTTGGATTCTTGATATGGGAATTGCGGGAGACCGAGTTAAAGGAGGAGACAAATTGGCTCGCAACATTTTTCTTGAATTAGCCTCAAGTGAGCGCCCATTGACACTTCAAACACTAGCTGATAGGACTGATTCAACACGCTCACGCGCACAAAGAGTAGTCGAAAGATTACGCCAAGCAGGTATAGTCGATAGAGTGGCAATGCGAGATCGAATTGCCATGGATGTTTATGCAGGACTAATGCGACAATTCTCGGCTAGAGGGGAAGAGTGGTTGATGGGAAGAGGAGGGCTGAGCAGGCTCGACGATGGAGTGTCCAAGTCTCTCCTGGATGGAGCCAAGAAAGGTAAGTTGAGTATAGAGAAGGTGGAAGAAATTTTGAAACCGGTTGATATTGACGCTCAGAGACTTCTTCTCAATACGCTTGGTGGTCGAATGCCCTATGGATATCGAATTGCTGGACGCAATGCGGATGATGTAACTGAGCGCGTGATGTCAATGATTGATAGGACGCTTAGACGCTGTAGAACTGTCGCTCAAAGGCTAGATGAAGCAATGCTCTGAGCATCTCTACTGAGTTCTTTGAGATAATCCGAAATCTCCTGACCTAGAATTTCTTGATCTTGGGTTTTGTGTAGTTTAACCCGCATTGCAGAAGCACCGGGGAGACTCTTGGTGAAAGATACTGCATGTCTTTTGAGATTCTTGCACTGTCCTTCATCGTAAACTTCTCCACTCAATTCTAGATAACGCTCCCAACACCATGAGCGAGCGATTGTTGGATTTTCCTCAGACCAAGGTGGAGAATCTCTCAACCATCCCAAATCTCTCTTAATTTCGTGAAATATGTTAGGTCTGCCTATTGCACCACGACCAATCATCAAACCTGCAGCACCTGTTGCTTCTAAGCAAGCAGAAGCAGAAGCAGCATCGACAACGTCTCCATTGGCAATCACTGGGATTTCAACAGCGTCGACAATTTCTCGTATTTGTGACCAATCTGCCTGACCTGCATATCGCTGTCTAAGAGTTCGTCCATGAACACAGATTCTCTCAACACCTTCTGCTTCTAGTCGCTGGCATATTTCCAATGCTGTGTTTGGTCCACTACCTGTTCCCAATCTCATTTTGACGGTGATTGGAATGTCGGCAGCATCGATGCAGGATTTTACCATCTTGACAACTTTGTCGGGATTCTTCAAGAGGGCTGCCCCTGCATCGTTACGACACACCTTAGGAGCAGGGCAACCGAAGTTGATATCTATGGTATCTGCACGATCCTGTAACAATTCGACTGTCGCCACCATCTCATCTATGTCACCCCCAAATATCTGAGGAATGAATGGAGACTCTCGAGGGTCAGACTCAACTTTCAACCAAGAGTGCTTAGCATGTCTTGACAACCCTGAGGCTGCGGTAAATTCAGTAATCGTGTAATCAGCACCACACTCTCTAGCAAGGAGGCGATAGGCCAAATCGGTGACCCCCGCCATGGGTGCTAGGAACAGTGGTACTGCCTCTACCATAGTAAAACCCGAGCGACTCCTTGTTATGACTGCAACGATGTGTTTTCAACAAAAAAAACGATATTATTGTGAAAATAAACGATTTGGGTCACTTTCAACCAACAGGTCCGTCCAAATAGCATGAGCATGGCGGGCAGCATGTCCGGGTTAGCCGGAGGGGCTGCCAGGATGGTTGAAAACAACAGATTCGACACACTAGATTTGAGACCTAGAATCGCTCAATCCATTGAAGAAATGGGCTTTGAGATTATGACTCCTGTTCAGCAGAAAGTAATCCCACCTGCGCTTGAGGGCCGAGATATTCTAGCAACTGCGCAAACAGGAACTGGGAAGACCGCAGCATATGGAATTCCAATACTACAATCAGGAATGCGCTCACTAGTTCTCGCCCCTACTCGAGAGTTAGCATTACAGGTACAATCTGATTTAGATCGGATGTGTGGTGGAACCACACCTTCTGTTTGTTTGATTGGAGGAGCTCCCTTTCGA
>JASMAJ010000001.1 GCA_030754395.1 Candidatus Thalassarchaeaceae archaeon
AGATAATCAAGGATGTCCAATGCTTTTCGATACAAATTTCCTTGGTGCCCCAACCGAATTCACAATTACTTTACATCTCTCTGATGGTGTAAATTCTGATGTCACATGGCGATTTAATGTTAGACTTTTCAACGAAGTTCCGGTTGCCGAATTTGATGTACTAAGAGCAAATGATTTCTCATCATCCGCTGTTACTTTAGATGGGACGATGGTCACAGATCCCGAAGGTGATGAAATTAGATTTGAATTTTGGAGTGACATAGATGGTCTCCTCATTTCAAGCTATACTCCAGATGAAAGCGTTGAATGGAATGGATGGTTGAGTAAGGGATTACACACAATAACGATGTTTGCAAGCGATGATTTATCCAACCATCAAAACTCTTGGACTTCAAGTGAGATGATAATTAGTGTCAACAATTCTGAGCCAGTAGCGCTAATCTCTGAACCTTTCAATAATACTCAAACTGATTCTGGGACGTTAATTCGATTTGATGCAACTGGCTCAGGAGATTGGGATGTATCGTGTACAGAAATACCAGACAATGGTAGTGGATTCATTTGTAATCCAACTTCTACAATTAGTAGAGATCTTGTTAGTGTTATTTGGGAAAGTGATAGCCTGAGTGAACCTTTTGCTAGTGGCTGGGTTGTAGAGGAAAGATTGCCTAAAGGAATTCATAATATCACATTGACAATTGATGATGGTTCAGGTCAGCCTTCTTCTGATTCAATCACTCTGCAAGTCGATGAGGCAGCTCCGGTTCTGATTCTTGCCTCTCCAGTTCCAGATGCCCAAGAATTATCTAATTCTCCAGTGCTCTTTGATTTCCGTGATTCATTTGATCCAGAGGGAGATTCGTTCACAGTTACGGTCAGTTCAAATCTAATGTCTACTCTTATTCTTAAAGATAAGACGACAGAGAGCTTGTTCACTGAATATATACCTCATGGAGAACATGAATTAACCTTTGAATTACGAGATTCAACAGGTAGAGTTAGTACTTACACTCAGATGCTTACTGTAATGCAGACTGGACCAATTGCTGAAATCAATGGTCTTCTGGATGGACAGTACGTTCCTCCTGGAACTAAGATTACTCTCGATGCATCAACATCCTACGATTATGATGACGATATTGTACTTTACCAATGGTTTTCTAATTCTGTAAATTTACTTGGAGATAAGCAAATTATTGAAGTTATGTTTGAACCAGGGATAACTAGAGTTGATCTATTAGTCAAAGACTCCAGAGGAATCATCTCTACAGCCTCGATAAACCTAACTATTGGCTCTTCATCACCATCAATATCTGATTTACAAATTGTTCCAGATTTCATTTATTCTGATGAACCAACTTCGATGTTAATCACTGTTGTTCTAGATGATCCTGATGGGACAACTCAAACAATTAGTGGATTGATGGCTTCTGGAGGAGATGAGATGAGTCTTGAATTCCATGATGATGGATTGGAAGGAGATGAAACTGCTGGAGATAATATCTGGACATATCGTGGCTTATGGCTTTTATCTGATAGCAAATGGGCTCATGTTGAGGTTTGGGCAATTGATGGAGAAATGGTTAGTCCTTTGTTGATAGAGAATGTGAATATTGTTGAGCCGGAAAATAACAATCTGATATCATGGATTTCAGGGAGTGGATTACCATTTTTCATCTTACTATTAGTTCTAGTCTCACTTATCGGAGTGACTGTCCAGAAGCAGCGAATGGACTCAATAAAGAGAGACATAGAGATGATTGAATCCTGGTCTGCTTTTGATATTAGAGATCTTGATGACGAAAATAATTAATTTTTCTAACTGAGATAATTGGCGCCCTGTGTCCCACAGCAGTAGGACACAGGACGCGCATTGTGTTTGCGTCGCTGGGTAAACCCAGCGTCATGGAAGTCGCCTAGCAGCGCTCGCAAGTACTACCCCAGAGATAATCTGCGAGGAGAACTAGATCCAACACGTTGACCGAATGGTCTCCGTTAATGTCTGCTCCCTGCATCGACTCAAGTGAATCCTCGTATCCGAGAATATACTGCGTCATCTCGATGAAATCACCGATATCGACGCTACCGTCGTCGTTGGCGTCACCGCGAAGCACTCGTACTGATTCCTCGAAGCAAACCACTAATTCTGGTTCACTATCCTTGGTTGCAGCCTTGGTTTTCGAGCTATCTATAGATTGAGGACCAGTTTCAAACTCATCCTCGCCCCATAGATAATCGGCCAGAAGTACTAGATCTACAACATCAACCGATCTATCCTGGTTGATGTCAGCTTGTACCATAGAGGCAGGTTCTCTGCCATATCCGGCGATGTACTGTGCCATCACGATGAAGTCACCGAGATCTACGGTTCCATCGTTATTTGCGTCACCACGAAGATGTCGCGCAACAATGGGGTCGATCTCAGTCAACTCACCATCCATGTCGTTCGTCGTTTCAACGTCTCCGATGTCCTCACCGGAGACGAGGCCTGCTGTGCCGGCCAAAAATATCAGCGCGGCGATTGTTAGGTCCATGTGTTTGGCCATAATCAAGGACCATCGATGTTCTAGACATAAGTAACTTGGTTAGTTGATTGGACAAATTGATACGCCAAGATGGCAAAATTATGTTGATTTAATACAAACAAGATGTAGGCTGAGTCATTCATAGATGAGAGGGTAAATCGCTGCCCTCAGGGGCAAGTTAATGCCCGTTGGGTGTTATGGGTTAATCATGGGAAAGTCCCTTGTAGTCCACTTACAGACTATCATGATTGGTCTATGCTTAGTATTCCCTGGATGTTTAGCGACTGATGATTATGACCCTGAGGCAGATGATGATGGAGACGGTCTTCCAAACGGTTGGGAGGTAGAAAGAGGTCTTGACCCATCCAATCCAGAAGATGGGATAGTTTGCAACGACCTAGCTGAGTATTGCCTTCGTTCTTATGATAACTTCACATTCGCAGAGACACACAATTCATTCTCCACATACGAGAATGGAGTGTGGATGGCTGTCAACCACTACACAGCCTTGCAGGCCCAGTGGGATGGTGGAATTAGAGCCTACATGCTAGACGTTCATCATTTATCGAAGCAGGATACGGAACCAGATGATGTTAGATTCTGTCATGGTGACCCTGATTCTACTCTTTTCTATCCATGCACATACTCCGAAGTTGACGCATTTACTTGGCTAAGTGATTTAGGATCGTTGATGAATAATAGTAGTGGTGATGTGGTGACTTTGCTCCTTGAGAATTACGTTCCTGGAGAACACGTTGAATACCTTTTCAACAAGACTGGAATGATGGACAGAGCATATGTGCATGAGCCGGGTGAACCATGGCCTAGTCTAGGTGAGTTGGTCCTAAATGGAACCGACTTGGTAATTTATTGGGACTACGGTTACGACGAGAGATATCCTTGGCTTCATCACGCATGGACTCACAGCTGGGACACACCTTATGGAGAGCAGGAACAAACGGACATGTCCTGCAGAGTTGGAAGAGGTGATATCGAGCAGCCAGTTTGGCACATGAATAACTGGCTCAGCAGTATCTATGGTCTTGCAGATCCAGTTAGATCCAGTGATGTCAACGATTACGAAACTCTTCTGAATCGCGCCTTGTTTTGCTGGGAGTTCGTGGGTAATAGACCAACTTTCATTGCTGTTGATTATTGGGAAGATGGTGAAATCACTAATGTTACAATCACGTTGAACAAAATGTCACACTGGACCGACGAAGTACCACCTCATCCATAAAATCGGAATCAATGGATACCCTGTGATTTACTCCTCCTTATTCGTATACTTGTCCTCTTCATCATTCTCGAAAGGATACTTGCTGCCATCTTGGTTGTGCCAAAGCATGTCTACCTTTACCCAAGCCCCTGACCACCCGAATCTTATCCAAAGATAAAGGAAATAGAGGATAGGTAGAAAGCACCCTGCAATAGATAGAAAATCGAGTACATCAAGAACCATACTCATACAATTGAGAGAGTGCCCTTCTCTATGATATTTTTTGTATACTCAAAAATTCAAATCCACTAATTTTTTGTGAATGATGCAAGACCGACTCAAGAAGCCAAGTCACTTATCATGCAGATGACGATGATTGGGGTTTGATGCACCGGAATGCGGACATACACTTTGCCGCCCTGATCTTCATGGTTGGGGCAGGCGGTCTCGCCTCCGTCCTGGAGGTGGGAATAGCTGAACAAACGAAAGCCGAGGAACTTGGGGAGGATGACACAGAAAATCCAGCTCCATCGCCATGGTTTAGCAACCCGAACCCCGGATTTCAAACGATTACCGTACATGCATAAGGGAAATATTGTCAAATCATATTACCAAGTTATTGATATCCAGAGTATCATTCGGTTTAGACATGGAACGAACCCAAACGGCGACTTTGCTCGTACTCACTATGATGCTGACATCTGGTTGTTTAGCAGCAATTGATGATATAGTGGAAGAAATTGACGATACAATCGATATCGTAATTGGTGATTATCCTCAAATCGATTTGCCGGAACGAGTTCGTGGTGAAAATGCTGTACTGGAAGAATATGATGACTGCGACACTTTACTGGATGATCTCAAAGATTCTCTACAAAATGAAATGTTGGTTCGACTAGATCAAGAATCCTACTATCACTGGATTGGTGGCGGATGGATGTGGATGGATGATGATATTGCTTTCGCTGAGGACGGCGCTACTGGAACTACTGCAGAAAGTGACGGCGGGAATTCAGCCTCTCGGGAAGGCGAGTACTCAGGAACTAATAATCAGGAAGCAGGTGTAGATGAGGCTGACTTCCTGAAGACAGATGGATATCACATCTACATGTTGAATGGAAATCTTTTGGTAATCATGGGAGTTCCTGAGTTTGGTGAATTGACTCTTGAGTCAAACCTAACTCTACAAGGCTATCCAATGCAGATGATGATTGATGGAGATCGGATAGTCATTGCATCAACGATTAACGCTTGGAGCCTTGATGAAAATGATCCTCTCCGTTCCGAATTGATGGAAGAGGTACAATGGGGTGAAGGAGACAATGTCTACACTTACTACCGGGTTCAGAACTTGGTCAAGTATACCGTTGTAGATATTACTGACCGCGCAGATCCTCAAGTAGAGCGTGAGTTGTACATTGAAGGAAACTATCACACTGCAAGGATGGTTGATGGTACTGTTCGTTCGGTAACTCACAACTATGCAAACTTTGACGGTCTACGATACTGGGTTGACCTTCCATCTGACTACTGGTCTATCGAAGATGAGGATGAAAGGATGGCAGCATGGTCTTTCCATCTTAATGAGACAATCAACAATAATCTCCTAGTCATCGACTCTTTGACAATGGATGATTTTGCTCCTCACATTTACGAAATGACCTCTGCAGGTTTTATTTCACACTCATCCACTTCAAACGACTGCTCGGAGTTTGCTGCCAGTACTGACAGTGTTGCACGTGGCTTCACTTCGATAATGACAATTGAGATGCTTTCTGAAGATATACAAGTTGAAGTTGATCATATAGCATCTTCTTGGGCTCATGTTTATGCTTCTCAAGATGTACTAATTCTCGCTGAGCCTGCCAATGATTGGTGGTGGTTCTGGAGAAACACAGAATTTGAGGATGCTACAAATATCCATGCTTTCGACATCAGCCAAGCTGGTTCGACCACGTATGTTGCCTCAGGTCGTGTGGCTGGAACGGTTCAAGACCAATTTTCTCTTTCTGAGAGTAATGGAGTAATCCGTGTTGCTACAACTGAAGACATGTGGGGCCGATGGTGGATGGATACCGATAATTGGACTGGGCCAACTAATAATGTGTTCACACTTGAGGCATTTGAATGCATGATTCCTGAAGGCTGTGAAGATGACTTCGCAGAACTACAACAGATAGGTCATATTGGAGATATAGCCGAGGGTGAGAGAATTTGGAGCGCTCGATTCATGGGTGACCGCGCATATCTTGTAACATTCGAAAACATGGACCCGCTCTGGGTCATTGATTTGTCCGACCCGACCAATCCAACAATTCTAGGAGAGTTGGAAATCCCTGGTGTGTCAACTTACATTCATCCAGTAGACGAAGATACACTACTAACCATAGGAATTGGTGGCGGTGAGGACGGATTAGGCCTAGATTGGTCTGTGACTCAGATATCTCTGTTTGACGTCAGCGATCCAACCAATCCTACCCTTGCAGATACATTGCCTCTTTCCCCTGCGTACACAGATGAGAACTGTGAAAGTGTACGCAGTTGTGGTTGGTCTTGGTCCTGGTCAGAAGCGACCTACGAGCATAAGGCATTCACCTACTGGGCACCTGACAATTTACTCGCAGTACCTCTATCTACTCAGAGATACACCTACGATGAAATAATCGAAAATGGTGTTACCTACACTCACTATGGCTACGAATATGTCTCTATGCTGAAGTTGATTGAGGTTGATACAGAGAATCTGACTCTCTCTCTCCATGGTGATGTGAACCATTCAAGCTTTTACAACAACGAAAATGGCTTGTCTGATTGGTGGTATGGTAGCACAACCAGTATCCGCCGTTCAATCTTCATGGGAGACTATGTCTATGCCTTCTCTGCTCTTGGTGCCACAGTCCATCTAACCGATGACTTAACTCCAATCGTTGAGTTGGAGATTCCAGGTCAAGAGATTTCAGAAAATTACTATGATGACGAAGTCGAGGTAGCCGACTCTGAAGAATCTGAATCACCATCGGGTGATGGAACAGAACCTGAAGAGTCTTGAGAAATTGCTTAGGATTATCTGAACCTTAGAGACCGTCCTGCACTTCCTGCAGATGCTACGTCTGTGCCTCTTAGAGGACCATCTCTGTGTCTTTGGTGAACAACCTGTCCATCAACAATCGTATAGATTGGCCAACCAGTAAGTTCGCATCCTGCGAACGGTGTCCATCCAACTCGAGTCCAAGTGTCTGAGTCTTCGATGACTCGTCTTGTCTCCATGTCAATTAGTACGAGGTCAGCGTCGTAGCCCTCAGCGAGTCTGCCTTTGCCTTCCATTCCGTAGACATTGGCAGGTCCTTCACACATCCAACGCGCTACATCTGTAACTGAGCACATGCCTTCTGAAGCATGTGTTAGCATGCATGGTAGAGAGGTTTCAACACCTGGCATTCCCGAGTGTGCCTTTGGAAATCCTAGGTTTTTATTTTCTAGTGTGTGTGGAGCGTGATCGGTGGCTATACAATCAATCGTTCCATCTTTCAGTCGCTTCCACAAAGTGTCACGGTCGTGTGAGTAGCGAATTGGAGGATTCATCTTCAGCCGAGTACCAATGCGTTCGACATCGGTATCATCGAATGTGAGGTGTTGTGGACAAGTCTCAGTGGTAATTAGGTCACCTTTGTTTGAAGCCAACCAATCCGCTTCTATACCACTAGTAAGATGTAGAACGTGTAATCTGTGGTCATGATCTTTGGCAAGTGCAGAAGCTCTCTGAGTTGCCATTAGTGCACAGGTCTCGTCTCTCCATTCGGCATGAGCCGCGATATCAGTCCTATGTTTGAATTCGGGCCAGCGCTCATTCAGACGGTCTTCATCTTCAGCATGTGTTGCGATTATTCCACCAGTATTGGCAAATATATTCTCAAGATGTTTTTGTTGATGAACAAGAAGATCACCCGTACTGCTACCCATGAAGACCTTGATTCCACAAATTCCATCAGTTGGTGAAGGGTTATCGGGAGTCCCTACTGCATCTTGCAAATCACTGACATTGTTCGGTGTTGCTCCGATAAAGAAGCCGTGATGTGTTACTGCATTACGAGCAGCAGAATCAATCTTTGATTGCATTGCCTTCAATGTGGTAGCAGCAGGGAAATTATTTGGCATATCTAAGAAAGCAGTAACTCCTCCTGCAGCGGCAGCACGACTTCCACTGCCAATATCTTCTTTCTCAGGCTGTCCTGGTTCTCTGAAGTGTACTTGTGGGTCAATTGCTCCAGGCAATAGGACCAATCCTTCAGCATCAATAATGACTTCGCCAGAATCTGCAGAAAGCCCTCCCCCTTCTGCAATTGTGCTAATTGTATTGCCTACAACTCTTAGGTCACCATCAACGATACGACCACCGATTACCATCGATGAATTCTGAATCAACATTCGATGGCTCATGTCCGCTCACTTTCTGCCGGGTAGCAGACTGCTCAAGACTGTTCTGCTTTGAAACTCATAGTGATTCTGTTATCCCGCGCTGTTCAAATAACCGATGCCTTAGGGATGGCTAGCGAGTTTGAGTAGCCAGGTTATCTCGTCGGGCTCATAACCCGGAGACCGGTGGTTCAAATCCACCACTCGCTACCATAATCCTCTAATCAATAAATAATCTAAATCGAAGAATATAGAATCACAATTAATACGAGAAAAATACAAAGTGAAAGTGTAATAATAACACACTGCTCGCTTATAGACCGCCGATTTCACTTTCAATATAGAGAAGGGGGTCAATCAGTTCTTCATATACCGAGAGGAAGTCAGATTAGGTGTAGGAAAGGCGAGATAGATGGCCAAAAAGACAGCGAGTGAGAAAATGGAAGAAGACGACGGTTCGATAATGATTGATGTTGATGAACAACAAGCAACCATAGAGGACTTACCAGGTGTGGGACCTGCGACCGCAGAAAAATTACGAGAAGCAGGATTCGACGAATTACTTGCAATTGCAGTAATGAGCCCTACTGAATTAGGTGAACAAGCTGAACTTGGTGAGGCAGTATCCTCAAAGATAATTCAAGGAGCAAAGAAATTGGCAAACATTGGTGGATTCGTTTCTGGAAACACTCTACTTGAACGCCGAAGTGAGGTACAGAAACTCACTTCAGGTTCTGCAGCTCTTGACGAATTATTAGGTGGCGGATTCGAAACCCAAGCAATTGTCGAGGTTTATGGTGAATTTGGTAGTGGAAAAACTCAGATCGGCCATCAGTTAGCTGTAAACACATTACTCCCTCTTGAGCAGGGTGGATTTGATGGAGAGGTCTTCTACATAGATACAGAAGACACATTCCGTCCTGAAAGAATAGCACAAATGGCTGAAGGAGTTGGTCTAGATCCGATCCTGGTTCTTGACAGAATTCATGTTGCTCGTGCTTACAACTCTGCACACCAAATGCTACTAGTTGATGAGATTAAGAGGGCATCGAAAAATATTGATGTTAAATTGATAATTGTAGATTCGCTCACCAGTCATTTCCGTGCAGAGTATGTTGGAAGAGGTCAGTTAGCACCCCGTCAACAAAAACTCAATCGTCACTTGAAGGAACTAAAGCAACTATCAGATGTTCATAATGCACTAGTTCTTGTTACAAATCAAGTGATGTCCAGACCCGATGCGTTGTGGGGGGATCCAACCAAGGCCATTGGAGGACATATTGTTGGTCATGCAAGTACATTCCGCCTCTATTTGAGGAAGTCAAAGGGAGGGCGAAGAATTGCTCGTCTAGTTGACAGCCCTAACCTTCCAGAAGGAGAGGCCGTGTTTACCGTGACTGCCGAGGGCCTCAAAGATTGATTTGAGGCCCTTGGGGTCCGATTCGAGGTAACCTGGAAATATTATTTTTCCATATTTATCTCTAATATTCAGTTTAGATTATTGATTATTATTCAAAATGACTCATCCCCCGGGCCTCCTGGAATCTCCCGAGCTACCAAGAAGTAAAGTATAGAGCCAGTAATTACAGCAGCGAGTCCTTTCCACGCACCAAGTTCATCTGCAGGTGGAATGATTGTCGCTTCTTGCATCCAAGAAAGTACTGCAAACATAATTCCGAATGCAGATATAAATAGCCAAAAAGCAAGAATTCTCTCTCTATTTACTTGTTTTTTCATCATTTCGCCTCAAATTGGAATAGTCTCAAGGGTGGTTTCAATTTCTCCGATTAGGTTTCTAACGTGCTCTTCACTGAAGGATAGTGACAGGTCGCTGGCCTTGAATAAATCAGCAAGTCCCATTGTGTATCCTAGAGAAAGTCCAGACTTGTATTTTGTCAGAGCGGTAGCCGCATCATTTCGGTGATATTGCCACATCTGAAGCGCACCTAGTTGGGCTATTCCATAGTCAACATAGTAAAATGGGACTCCGAAGAGGTGGCCTTGTCTTTGCCATGATAATTTTCTATAATTTTCTAAGCCACTATGGTCTAATTTTGCTCCAAATCTTTCTCCAAGTTGCAGCCACTTCTGTTCTCTTTCTTCACGGGAATGATTTGGATTTGCATAAATCCAATGTTGGAAGGCGTCTATTGTTGCACACCAAGGCATGAATGCGATGATATCTTCTAGATGGTTTCTTCTTGCTCTATTTGCATCTTCTTTCGAATAGAACTCATCCCATTGAGGGTGGGTTAGAAGTTCCATAGACATACTCGCAACCTCTGCAAATTCAATCGGAGAGTTTCGCTCATGAATTAGATCCAGATGGCCGCTGTAGAACGAGTGAAATGCATGTCCGGCCTCGTGAATCATTGTCTCAACATTTCGTTGTGTTCCTGCGGCGTTCATGAAAATAAATGGCATCCTACTCTTCTGTAGGTAATACTGGTAACCACCTGGGGCCTTTCCAGGACGGCTATCTAAGTCTAAGCAATCATTCGCATCTAATTTATCAAAAAGAGTTCCTAATTCTTCAGACATTGAGTGGAACATTCTAGAGCAGCCATCGACTAAATCTTGTACACCAATGAATGGTTTTAGAGGTGTTCTTCCTTTCACATCCACTCCCATATCCCAAGGACGGAGTGCCTCAAGTTGGAGTTCTTGCATTCGTTCTACATCAGTCTTATGACGTAGTGGTTGACATACCACTTCGATAGAATTATGGAATTCTAGGCAATCTTCGATTGTGTAATCAAATCGATGCATTGCAGCGAACATATATTGCTGAAACCCATCGAATCCCGCATTGGTAGCTATCTGATGTCTTATCTGAATCATTTCATCAAAGATTTCTGATAATTTCTCAGAATCTTCGAATCTTCTTTGTGCAACGGCACGCCAAGCCGCCTCTCTAACAGAGCGATCTGTGTTTTCAAGATATATTGCCATCTGAGGAATTGTCTTTTTTTCTCCATCAAATTCAATAATTTGAGCCCCGCAAATTTCATCATATTTTGTATCAAGTTTTGTAACCCTTGTCTGAAGAGGAATATTTTCTTCACGGAAAATTTCAATGTCAGTTTTGAGCCCTTTGATTAGAATATCATAACGCTCTGGTAATTCATCAACAGATGGGTGTTGAACTATTCTTTTGTTTAGAATGTCGCTATATTCAGACAACTTTGGTTGCACATTCTCAACAAAGTTCATCCATGCTTTCTGAATTTCCTCATTATCAGTGTGACAAGTCATATTGATGTAAAGTCGGGCTCTAGCTTCTGAGATAATTTCTGAAAGAGCAGAACGATCATGAATAAACGTCTCCAAACAACTTGAGCAAGAAAGTTTCCTATCCCTTAGGTCATTCATATAAGGTTCAATTTCTATCCACGAACTACCGTCTAAGTCGTCTGGCATGAATCCCATCAAATCCCCTGCTTCAGTTATTGGTAGAGTTACTCGTCTATCAGTTTGACCCCACAGGGGTCAACCATGCATATCAGCCATTGCGGCATGATTAAGGAAGGCATTCTCTATGTGCTCAAATGAAATTTCATCTCCATTATTCCTTACACCAATTCTAACTAATCCCTCATTACTCGGTCTTGGTCTTTGTACAACCAATGAAGCCTTCAGATGTAGTTGTAATCTTTCGAATTCTTTGGTATTATCATTGAAAATCTCTCTAGGAATCTCAATGTTTGCGAAACCATCTCCAATTTCTAGTTCAGGAATATGAACAATCCAAGCTTTCTCATCCCCACTAGTCAATCCCGCTCGTTCAAATGCCGTTCTAATTTGATGAGTGCCCGATAAAATACGCAAGAATTCAGTATCTGGTGCTCTAGAAGTCATACTCTCTGAAATTTCTCTACGTCTTAGTGCATGCCAAACAGTCCACAAGTGAACTTCGCTCGCAGCGACATCAAAAGCCATCAGAAGCCAGCGTTCATTCGGTCTCCATTCATTGAATAGAGCAACTACCTTCATTGGGTCATCTATTGGCTCTCGAAACCTGATACCCCAGGCGGGGAACCACGGTACCCGATGTGATTTCTCCACGTCCGGCGAAGGCTTCTGACTGATGAATTATGCCGCTCATTACCTTCTTCGAGAAATTCTAGTAGCTTCAGTAACAATATTGCCCACAAGTGTTGGACTCCAGCCACGAATATCTGCTAACTTAGAACGATCTTTTTCAGTTAGAGAAGCAACATCTAGAGCCGTTTCAACACCTAGTAGATTCACCATTTCTCTTGCTCTAGTTCTACCCACACCTCTAATTGTCACTAATCCTAGTAGTTCTGATCTACATCCATATCTTACGCGGCGATGTAGTTCACTAATCGCATCAACCAAATTTCGATGACCTTCTGGATCAAGATAACGCTGTTCTTCATCTTCCGAGAGAATTTCACGCATTGCAAACAGTAACCATTCTGCCAGATCAACTCTACTTCGCAAATCACCGGGTTGTACATTCCAGCGATTCTCAAGGTCATCCATCTTTGTCTCTTCAATCCATTCTTGGAGTACTAATACACCCTTCATCCTTCTTTCCTGGTCCGAGTCAACAGGTTCAGCAAGGAATTCTCTTTCATGATTGTGAATTGCAGAATTAATTAGGTCCCATTCTTCTTTCCGAGGCCACAATGCTATGAAATCAGGTGTACAGGCCGCTAGGTGAAGAAGACCTAGAGGAGAGATCTGATGAATGTCGTCGACTCCTCTCATTACATTCATAGCTACTTTCAATCCATCTTGGATTATTCTTCCTGAGATTGGATTGAGGTACAATCTTGCAACTCGCTGTCCGAGCGCAGTAGCCTCATAGGTCATCGCTGCTGAATCTGGTAGAGATTCCTCACGTTCAGTTTGCAGACTTGCCTTTCTAAATCCGAAGATAGCAGGCCCTTTACGAGGGGCGAGTGTTGTTGAGGAGATTTCTTTTTTCTCTGTGATCTCAAGTCCGGGTATTGAACTACTAGTTTTTGCCCAAGTAGGCATTTCATCTTGCCAATTCTCCTCCTCTCTCGGAGATTTATTTTGCCGATTTTTTATTCGGTCTAGAACCTCCTTAGATTCCCCCATTCTAGTTATCATTTCATTTATTGTTAACCAACTGACTACGTCATCTATTCTAGATTCTAGCATATCACTCTCAATTTGTGTGGCGAGAAATGTTTCTCCAAAGAACCTACTCAGTGCATCTCTATCTCTAATTCCACTCGTAGCAATAATTGACAATATATGAGTCAGAAGAGCGGGATCTTCTTCGGGTCTCAGAGCAGAAGGATTAGCAAGTTTAGAAGTGACTTCCTCGGCATCACTCAAAAGATATCTATCTACTAGATTCAGTTCCTCATCGTTATCCTTTGCAATAATCCAAGCGTCGCCAGCATTGTCGTATTTTGGTCGTCCTGCTCTGCCCAACATTTGCCTTATTTCCATCACTGGAACGGGCATTGATCCTCCTGCCACACTACTCCATCTTCGATAATCTCTGACAATCACTCTCCGTGCGGGTAAGTTGACACCTTGTGCAAGAGTCGGTGTAGCAACAATAGCTAGCAATGTACCGTTTCTGAATGAATCTTCGATAGTTTTCCGCTGTGCATAAGTCAATCCGGCGTGATGGAAGGCAATACCTCCTTTTACTGAATTTGCCAATGCTCTTCCCATAGCCGACATGTTTTCTCTTTGAGTCAAGTTTTGGGCAATAGAATCCCATTCTTCTGCCATTTTATTGCTATATCTCGAAGAATTTTGCTTGACTCCTTTGTCAACATGTTTAGCCAATTCTCGGGCTTCTTTTTGAGCCGATGCACGGGAGTTAACAAAGATTAGAATTTGCCCTCCGGAATCTACAGTATCATCAAGAACGGCCTGAAGTTTACGAGTTTTCTTACCTTCTATGGTTCTAGGTTCTGGCCACTCACTATCTTCAGGTCCGTCAATACGGTGAACTTTGACATCTAAACCAGTTAGTGTGCCTGAGTGAAGTTGAATTGGTCGCCATTCGGATTCTATCAGTTTAGCATCCAACCATTCTGCCATTTGAGCACCATTGCCTACAGTTGCCGATAGAGCAATAATCTGGGCTTCAGGCCTTGAATGTCTGATTCTCGACAGTAGAACCTCAAGAGTAGGCCCTCTGCCTATATCATGCAATAGATGGAATTCATCTGATACAACAACTCCAATTTTTTCCATCAAATTACTTCTTGTTCTCAATAAAGAATCTAATTTTTCGCTCGTACAGACTAATATATCGGCCTCTTCAATTTTATCAGTCTCGCCTCCTCTATCACCTATTGCGATTCCAACAGTTAGCCCCACCAATCCGGCTAATTCGCGTAACTCCTCGACTTTTTCCGATGCTAGAGCCTTGAGTGGTACAATGTACAAACCTCTACATCCTTCAAGATCAGTAAGTAGCCTCTGAATCATGGTCAAATGAGCAACCAGTGATTTACCGCTAGCAGTAGGAATTGTTAGCATCAAATTTCTTCCAGATAGAGAATAGGGAAGAGCCTCTTGCTGGGGTGGAAACAACTCCTCTATATCCCATTCCGATTTTAAAAAATGAATCAACCGCGAATCTAATTCGATGTCTGCGAGAGACACCGGAGCAAGGTCTTCACCAGCGGCCACGACTAAACTCAGAATCCGCCGTTCTAAAGGATGTCTAGGGCTTAATGAGAAAACTAAAACTGATTAAATGGGGTTTGAGTATTGAATTCAATTCCAGCGGTGAAATGCAGGATGACCTTCAGTAACTGCTACGAAAAGCCCATCACCAGTAGCACAAATCTTGTCTTCGGCCATCAATGTCATCTTGACAGTCGCTCTGTCTTCTTTGAGTTCTGTTACTTCTCCAGTGACAATTAGTTCCTGACCAAAGGGGGTAGGTCGACGGAGTTTGACATTGTAGTTCGCGGTTACGGTACAGGGTGGCTGCGAATCTCCAGCAGCATCCATGAGAGCAATTGCCGCTGTCCAATTTCCGTGACAATCCATTAGTGCACCAATTATTCCACCATTGATCATTCCAGGAAATGCTTGATGTTCTAAGGTGGGTGTAAATCGCATTTTTAATCCACTTTCAGACCTTAGTGAACGAATTCTCAATCCATTCTTATTAGCAGGTCCACAACCGAAACAGATACTGTTTGGTGCATATGTCTCTTGCACAGAAGGTGTCTCATCAGTACACATCATTGACTCCCCATGAGTATCCCCATTCAACAATTTCGACAGGTATTCTTTGCCTAACAATCATATTTCGCCCACTCTCCACAAGGTCATTGGCGGCATCTTCTGACGACCCTAGCCCTACTGATGGAGAGGGAGATAAGATTCCTGTATCTAGGGTGAAACGGCGTAGGCATCGTCCTCTTAAGGTGGCTAATCAAATCCCTCAACGCCGCCGTAAGGAGATTGAAAAGGCTCTAGAGGAACCCGGTTCTACTCCAAAGAAATGGTCTAGGTCAAGTGATTGGAAATCTCATCGTATTGGTCGTAAACTTGTGAAACCAGGGACAATTCGTCAAATTGAATTTGATTTAATGGATATTGAAATTGGTGAATCGTGGCCAATTCCAATTACTGTAGTTCATGGAACTCGTCCTGGGCCGATAGTTACAATCATAGGTGCAATTCATGGAAATGAGCTTATTGGCCCTCTCGCTCTTACATATTTACAATCAGCAAATATCATGGGAGAGGGTATGGCAATAGATCCATCTTCAGTAGCAGGAACAATCCGCATAATCCCTATTGTCAACATGCCTGGATACCGTCGATCTACACGATATATGAGTGATGGAAGAGATTTGAATCGCTTTTTCCCTGGGAAGGAAAATAGTAACACTACTTCGAGAGTTGCTCACAGATTATGGAGTGAATTATTTTCTACAAGTGATCATATCATCGATTTGCATACCGCAGCACTCGGCCGAACAAATATGCCTCAGGTAAGAGCTAACCTTGCAAATCGACTAAGTAATCGTTCTGCACGTGCTTTTGGTATCGAATTGATTCTAGACAGTGAAGGTCCGAAGGGCTCTTTACGTCGTATTTCTGATGAATCAGGAATAAGTTGCATAACTTATGAGGGAGGTGGTTCTGACGAATCAGATCCTGAATCAATTCAAGTTGCATTATATGGGATTCTCAATGTTTTAAGGGGTCTAAAGATGATTCCTGGATATCCAAGCAGACCGCGATTTCGTCTTCTTGCTTCAGGTTCCGTATGGATACGTTCTGATTATGGAGGCTTACTCGATGTATTAGCTCCAGCCGGCTCTTTTGTTGAGGAGGGAGAGGTTGTAGCTACTGTTTCAGATCCGGAAAATCCAGGTCAGATGATGGATGTTAAGTCACCAACTCAAGGTCTAATGATTTGTTCTGCAACTCACCCATTCGTCACCACGGGCACTCCTATTGGACATTTGATTCCAATCACTAAGGCTGTGAAAACCGTCCAACGACGGCTTGACGAGGAAGGGCTTCTAGTTCTTTCAGGAACAGATGGCGAACCACCATGGAGAGAAGATGAAGAGATTGAAGACATCTCCGTTGAAGGGGTATGGGAAGGTGGATCTCCTGATGCTGAATGGGGAGATAACTTGCGAGCAGCAGCCGAAGAAGAAGCAGATGAAGCGTGATTATTCTTCTTCACCTAGTGATTTAGATACTGCAGTTGCTGTGACTAGAAGTGGTGGTTCATTCTCAATAGATTCAGTTACAACCGTAGCGTTAACCAAGAGAGGTTCCTCCTTTTCATCCTGATATTGTGAAAGATAACTCAAGTCTGGTGCTGAAGGTAATTCTACAGAACGATGTTCAGGTGATTCCCCTCTAGGCCTATGGTCGATTTGGAATTCGCTATATGCATCGGTAATTTTCTGATTTAGATTTATTCTATGCGCCCCATATGCAACTCCACCAACAATAGTCAGAATCAGAATTAGTATGAAAATAATTCCTATTGTTGAAGCAAAAAATGACAGTAATGAGTCGATAAAGGTAGGTGGTTCGACATAAACCTCAACCTCAATTTCCCATTGGAATTTAGTTTCTATTCCTGAATCAATTAGGGTTGCATTAATTTGTCGTATTCCATCGCCATCTCGACAAAGAATTATTGCTAATTCCCAATTTCTGTTTTCACAATCAATAATTTGGATATGTAGGCGCATTCCATCATTAGTTACATTATCTGAAAGATTTACTCCTTCCATCTCCCAGATTATTTTTTCATCTATTTCACTAGGAATTCCATCTAAATTTATTGAAAAAGAACGATTAACAGCATCCCAAACACCGGATGAAATGATTTGACTGATAGAAGATTTTCTATTCAATTTATCCTCATCATCAACGATGTTATTGCAGTCATCATCTAAACCATTCCAAATTTCTTGAACATCTGGATTAATCGTTGCATCCAAATCCTGACAGTCCTCAAAAGCAAAAAATCCATCCTCATCACGATCGAAGTCGTAGACTAAAGGATTTGACTTTGAAGTCTTAATCTCAAATCCATCTTCTAGTCCATCTTCATCCGAGTCGATGTTATAGGGATTAGTTGAATAATTGTGATATTCTTCATAATCAGATAGTCCGTCCTGATCAGTGTCAATCTCATAGAAATCCTCATCTATAATTTCATCACAATCATTGTCCTTCCCATCTAGTTCTTCTGTTCCAAATGGTTTTCTCTCATCATCATCATCGTCACAATCATTGAACCAATAGACTCCATCTCCATCATTATCTGGATCGAAGACAAGTGGGTTTGATGAGATTTCTAACTCGTAACCATCAGGTAATCCATCATTATCGGTATCGCCATCATATGGATTAGTGCTCAAATTATGATATTCGTTGTAATCATCCAGTCCATCGAAATCAGTATCAAGAATCCAAAGATTCTGATCTATAATCAAGTCGCAGTCATTATCAATTCCATCCAGTAATTCGGGTAGGCTCGGATTTCTATATTCATCATTATCATCACAATCTAGGAACCAATGGTATCCATCGGAGTCGGCGTCCACGTCGTAAATTAGTGGATTCGATCCATGTACGAGAACCTCATCTCCATCAGTTAGTCCATCATCATCGGTATCATCATCCAGATATTCGGTTCCGTGAATATGAAATTCTGGCCAATCCTTCAGTCCATCATTATCTCGATCAGTAAAGTTGTAACCCTCATCAATGATTAAATCACAATTGTTGTCAATTCCATCAAGAGCTTCGTAAGCACCAGGATTGACTATTGGATTATTGTCGTTACAGTCTTGGAAATGGTAGAACAAATCGTTGTCAGCGTCAGGATCGTAAACCAAGGGGTCACTGCCCCAAACATTTACTTCAACACCATCAGTTAGTCCATCAGAGTCAGAGTCCTCATTCCAAGGGTCAGTTCCAACAACATTGACTTCTATTCCATCAGATAGTCCATCACCATCAGAGTCAGGAATTAGTGGATCTGTAAAGTAAATCATAACTTCTTCATAATCAGATAGTCCATCACCATCAGTATCCGCAAGGTAGGGGTTAGTCCCCCAAACCTTTGTCTCATTATAGTCACTTAGTCCATCATCATCATGATCGAAGTCTTCATCAACCCCATGGAATATTATTTGCCAATAATTCAATGTTCCACTGTCTCCAGAACTAGCATCACGAATCTTCAGAACCCATTCACCAAGACTGGCTTCACCCCAGTGATGTACTGTATTGAATAACCAATCATTGTAATTATTGCCATTATCGGAATGTTGTTCGGCCAACCAAGATACTGTTCCATCAGGTGATTCTAATATGATTTCAAGATCACCGCGAGAACTATGGTCAATGTCTACAATTACATCAACACTTTCGATTAGCAAAGTTTGTGTCATATTTACAGTGAATTCACTCCAATTTGAAGAACCCAAATCCGGAATTCCTAGGTTCTCGGAATATGGTCCATATGTCTGATTTACTTCAGTTCCTAGACTTGTCCAGTTCTCTGCTAATGTCACCGCTGCTCCTGCATCTACAGCCCCAAATCCATACTTATGTGATACATCATATCCTGCTCCATTTGTCTCCCATGAACTATCTGTGGGGTCATTCATTCGAGAGGATTGAACTAATATTTCTTGCACATCACGCCAACTTAGATTTTCGTTTGCATCATACATTAGAGCGATTACTCCTGCAGCTAATGGGGTTGCACTAGACGTTCCTCCAAAGTCATGGGTGACATTTCCGCTACCATTGTATCCTCCACTGCCGGTGATATCAGTAGTAGTGATTCCTTCACCATCTCCTTCAGAATGCGCGGCGACCAATATATTTGCTCCCGGCTCTGCATACCATGATTGCTCTCCATTATGGTCTATGGCTGTGACTGCAATAGTGAATCTGCTGTTCGCGTATCCATCATAGTTTGCATTATCATTTCCAGTAAGTCCATTTCCTGCTGCCCAAGTAATGGTATTTCCCAATCCTTGTCTTCCGAAGTAGGCATCTGACTCGAAAGCAGCAAGAGTCAGCGGTCCTGGTGCTTCTAGTACCTGACCATTATCTGAGGGGCCCCATGAATTTGTGTAGATGTCAATATCATTTTGATAGAAGCTCAAGGCATCAGACTCAAGACTATCACTAGTACCACAGGCAATCAAAGTCGAGCCAGCGATTGTTGCTTCCCAAGCTGCCCCAGAGACGTAGAGAGAATTGTTTCCAACTGCAGCAGCAACACCAGCAACAGCAGTTCCATGCTCATCCCAACTGTTTGGAGTTGGGTCTGGGTCATCATTGCACCAATCGTATGAAAATGTGCTATTGTAATGAGGAGAAATGTCAACATGTGAATGGTCAAGGCCATCATCAACTACACTGATTACTACTTCTTGACCACGATAATTATCCCAAATATCGGTTGCATTGATATCTTCACCTGATAATCCTCCAGTTTGCCCAGTGTTCTCCAAATGCCACTGTGAAGCGAACTCTGGGTCATTTGGATTATCACGTGTCTGAAGTGTTTGAGAAACAACTAACGGAGAAAATGATTCAATCTGTCCTGCTACGAGCGCTTCTTGGAGTTTCGGAATGGCCTCTAAAGGGTCATTGAAATGCCAAATATAGGAATTAGGCAATAATGAAACTTCTTTGATAGATTTAGGACTTGGAATTGTCCAAACTTGTTTTTTCTCAGGTACTTGAGTAACAACTAACCATTCTTTTGTAATTTCTAACTCATCTTGAGAATACTGATTGAGATTTTCTACTCTTGCAAATGCTGCTTGTACTGATTCGGAGTATGTTGGGATAATGTCTTCTCCATTAATTTCGAGGTCGATTTTTATATTCTGACCATCAGAAATGGCGATGACTGTAGGACTGATTATGACTAGCATCAGCAACGCAGCAACTGCACGCATAAGCAAGGGTCGAACATATTGGGGTTTTAGCCGTTCCCAACGAGTGAGTGCGTCCCGCTTCGGGCAAATCAACCTTCATTGAACCCTTTAATCGCTGCATGAACTTCTTCATCACTCATTAGACGACGCTGTGATTTTGCTACTTCAAACAAGTGAGCTACTAGGTCATCTTCAACATCATATTCGTTTTGTTGGAGCCACCATATGATGTTTGAGCGCCCACTCATATGACCAATTCTAATGACCTGTTGAAGGCCATAATCTTGTGCAGGAACACCTGAATATACCCTGTCTGCTAGCCAATGGTCGCCTTTTTTCATCGCCTTTACCACAGCACTTGCATGTACGCCTGTTCCCGTTTCAAACGCATCTTTGCCAAATACTGGATAATTTCGAGGTAATGCCACTTCGATGTATTCGTGTGCCTTACGCATATAGTCGTTCAAAGCAGTCAAGTCATTTTTTATGACTCCCATCAGTGATAGATTGACTAGGGTTTGATCAAGAGGGGCATTGCCTGCTCTTTCTCCAACTCCCAAAGCCGTCCCATGAATTACATCAGCTCCCGCTTCAACTGCAGCTAGATTGTTCGCAACCCCTAAGCCTCGATCCTGATGACCGTGCCAGTTAACTTCGATATCACGACGTTTGACGCCTGCATCTGGGATAACCTCGTCTTGGATAAATCCTAGAAGTTTCCTTACACCATTAGGAGTAACATGGCCACAAGTGTCGCAGACACAAATTCGATCAGCACCTAATTCGATAGCTCGGGTGTAGACTTCTTTGATTTCTTCTGGTTTGCTTCTAGTAGTATCCTCTGTAACGAACATTACTGGAATATCATTGTTTACTGCGAATGAAACTGCCTTTTCTGCAGTCGAGAGAATTCTTTCCATATTCCAGTCCTCTGCAAATTGTCTGATAGGACTGGTTCCGAGGAAAGCACTAGCCTGTATTTGACGCTCATGCTTAGCTTGAAGGTCAACAAGTGGTTCGATATCGCTAACAACCGTTCTTACAGCACATCCAGGTCGTAATTCGTAATCATTTTCCCCCATGTGAGTAAGCATGGCATCAATATGAGATACGTGGAATGGTCCTGCGCCAGGTAGCCCTAAGTCCACCTTTTGAATTCCTAATTTTTCCATGAAATCGATAAGTTCTATTTTCTGTTCAATAGTGGGATTTCGTGCACTAGGACTCTGTAGTCCATCACGCAGAGTCTCATCATCAAACCATACTTCATGAGGGTGGTTTGATGGCTCTCGCACAATCTCATAATCAATGGTATTCCAATCGTAGATGAGTTCGCTCTCCTTCATCCGCTCACCCGCTGCTACGCCCATCGAACAGACCAGCCTGTGTTTGAAGCATTCGGGGTTTCATGCTGAGTTAGCCTTGCGATTAACGCGTGAACGTAACTCATACCTGATTATGAATGCAAGAGAAATGATAGCACCAATAATTCCTCCGTAAAGACCGAAACTAGCAGTTACTACAATTACGAACATTACCGCGAGATAATACATTGAGACAAAGAAAGAATTTGTTGCACTAGGTATCCTTCCTTCGGGTCCTTGAGGTTCATTTGGATCAATAATGAAAACTGTTCTCGTGTACCATAGTGATACAATTACAGCGTTCCATCCGAAGATGTGATACAATTCATCACCAAAATCTATTCCACCTAGTGTTATTGGCGCTGCTAATGAGAGTAAGACTAGAAGAATGGCATAAAATTTCATTTCAATTAATGTTCTTTGAGCACCTTTGACACCTGGCATCATAGGAACTCCCACTTTCTCATATTCTTCTGAACGATAAAGTGCAAGTGCCCAGAAGTGGGGGGGTGTCCAAAGAAAAATTAGCAGAAACATGAACCAAGGCATCAGGCTTCCTAAATCGGTAATCGAAGTAATAAATGATTGAACTGATTCTATTTCTATTGAGAGTTCTCCAACTGCAGTAGCCCAACCAATTACTGGTGGTGTAGCACCTGCAATTCCGCCGATGACAATATTTTGGGTAGAAGTTCGTTTCAGCCAGATGGTGTATATCAGAACATAGAATAGTATGCTGAATGCAGCCCAAAAGGCAGCAACGGCGTTTGCCATTACAATGAACCAATATGTTCCAATTATGGAAATAAAGATCCCAAATGTCAATGCCCCATTTGCCGTCACGGCTCCTGATGGAATCGGTCTATTGGAAGTTCGAGCCATTATTGGGTCGATATCTCGATCGTACCACATATTGATTGCATTCGCCCCTCCTGCTGTTAGGTATCCTCCAACAAAGACGACCATCATTGTCTCAATAGTTGCTAACCAGTCCATTTCATTGGAGTCTAGTAAATCGTGAGATATTACTGCACATAGTGCAGTAATTTGCAGTAGGACAACGACACCTGGTTTGGTGAGAGCCAGCCAAGCTCGGATTCCAGATACTGGCTCACCCATATCACGCCCTATGGGCGTGAGTCCTTGAATACCACTCATTCAAGAGTTTCAACATTTGTATCATACAGGGTGCCAACCGAAGTCGAAAGCCAAACAGTTGCTAGGACGAGGAATGTTAGTGATGCAAGTAGCAGATGTAAGAGAGAAAGCCATTCCTCAAATCCCGAATCAGCAGTCCACGAGAATATGTAAAATGCTCCAACAACGACATTTAGCAGGAAAAGACCAGTTGCAGTCCATATCCAGTTTCGGAGGATTTGGCCATGTTGATGCTGATCTTGCTCTTTCATTACTACCCAAGCAGCAGCAAGAAGAGCAATTTCAACTATTACGACGATCCACCTATGGATAATCTGAGATTGGTTCTCAAGATTTTCTATCGTGTTAAACAATTTACCATGACACAATGGCCACGAATCAAATCCATTTACTCCACAACCCGTATTTGCTCCAGGTGTTGTGGCAACAAAAACTCCTGCAAATAGTGCAATGAAGGAGCCAAATCCTAACCATGCAATTCTGTTTTTCCATCTAGTAGCTAAAATAGGGTCAAATTCAATCCATTTGGGAGTTTCATGTGTATCGCGAGAAATACAGAGCCAGAGCCAGATTAGTGATAGCTCGAAGGCTAGAGCGCTGGCTAAATGTAGTGCAACACTCCAATGTTCATTATCCATTTCAACAGTAAACCAACCGATTAGACCCTGCCAAACAATTAGTGCTACAGAAACGGCTGCTGCTAATTTAGTTGCAGAATTTGATTCATCGTTGCGCCCCACAAGAAACCAATTCAACAATACTAGAGGTCCGAGAATAACTCCTGCGATAAGTCTGTGAACCCATTCTGTGAATATTTGGAAAGTTGTATATCTGTGATGTTCACCACGTGAATCAATTTCGTCAGGGTTTTCGTCCCACCAAATTTCCTGCTCTTCAGGGCTTACATCAAAGGACCAACTGCCAAAGCAGGTTGGCCAATCAGGACAAGATTCACCAGCATCATAGATTCTAATCACTCCACCAATTGCAATCACTAGAAATGTGACAGCAATTAGGCCAGCGGTCAGAGTTTTAGTTGAAATTCGGTCCAGCATGAGTCATTCTCCACTGCTGATTAGTACCACGATGTGGTACAGAATTTTCATTCCTCCTTAATGTGGGGATCGACATCAATAGGGATACGATGTGACTCGTATTCTAACATGGCAATCTTAAGAGGATCAAGAACGAAGCGAGCCTTAGCGTCTTCGATACCATACAATTGAACTAGTTCGTTCATGAAGTTCTCCCTGAGTTCTTCCTCAGAGACATAGAGTGGAGCACCCATGCTGATTTGTAGTGCTCGTGCTCCGATAATTCGTGCCTTTTCGAATCGAGTGTGCTGTCTTAGAGGCTTAACCATCGAGGCGGGCGACCGGAGGCCTCCCTATTAGCCCACCGGCTGGCTTACGCCCCCTATGGGGGCGCTTATTGAAGGATTAATTTCGTTCAATTAGCATACTTACAGCATTTCCGCCACCAAGACATATTGCGACAATTCCTCTATTTTGACCAGTTCGAATCAGAGTATTGGTCAAGGTCATCAAACAACGTGTTCCTGTGGCACCCAGTGGGTGGCCAACGGCAACAGCACCACCATTAGGATTGAATCCTTCATCAGGGAAGTTGAAAGCATTCTGTATGGCACATGAAGCAACTGCAAAGGCTTCATTATGTTCCAAGATATCAATATCAGAGATGTCGAGTGAATTACGCTCTAACAGCGACTCAATAGCAGGAATAGGTGCTGACATGACTCTGTGAGGTTCTACTCCAGAAGTTGTAAAATCGACGATTTTAGCTAGTATTGGCCAGCCGTTATTTGTAGCAACCTCTAGGGATGCAATTAGTATTGCAGAAGCACCATCAGAAACCTGACTTGCATTACCAGCTGTAACTTGTCCATCTTCCTTGAATACGGTTCTCAATTCTGCTAACCCTTCTCTCGTGGTATTGGGTCTTATGCCTTCATCTCGGTCTAATTCATCAATCGAGATGCATTCTTCTGAGAACCAACCTTC
The DNA here is from genome assembly GCA_030754395.1 of Candidatus Thalassarchaeaceae archaeon. Classification (GTDB taxonomy): domain Archaea; phylum Thermoplasmatota; class Poseidoniia; order Poseidoniales; family Thalassarchaeaceae; genus MGIIb-O1. The sequence goes on from JASMAJ010000001.1 coordinate 25,129, forward strand.
ATTCCAAGCTTTGTCGGCAAGTGTATGAGATCGCATAGCATATTCATCAGAAACCGCTCTTAAAATTCCAGTCTCATTGGCTATGGTTTCACCAGTTATTCCCATCATCGCCCCATCATATGCGTCCTTCAGGCCATCGTGACTGAGTACTGAATCAAGGTCAGCATATGAGACTTCAACACCCCTTCTAGCACCACGAATGAAGTGTGGAGCATTACTCATAGATTCCATTCCACCTGCAATTACTACATTGGTTCGACCAGCCATAATTTCTGTTGCTCCTATCATGGTTGCTTTCAGACTGGACCCACAAACCTTGTTGATTGTGGTGCAAGGAGTGGAATATGGCAAGCCAGCCGCTAATGCAACTTGACGAGCAGGAGCTTGACCTACTCCTGCTTGTAGAACATTACCCATGTATACTTGGTCAACTATGCCACTAGAGGGGTCAATCTCAACCCTCTCTAAAAGTCCCTTAACTGCTAATGCACCTAGGTCAGTTGCCGAGTACGAGGAGAGAGCACCACGGAATTTGCCAAAGGGTGTTCTGGCATAAGCGCAGATGACGGCGTCCGACACAAGTGAGGCGAGAGGGGTTGTACCCTTGAATGGTGCGACGAACGCACCGCCGCTATCACTTAATTTTCGTATGAGTAGCCATAATATTCAGCATTGATTAGTGTTGGTCTAGACTGCGGTTTAATCAAGATAGTTCGAACTGCCCATAGGTCTCTGAAAATACGATATTTTGTTGTCTCATCGAGGTAATCAACGCCACTTGTTCCACCAGTGCCTGTACGACGACCCATAATTCGCTCGACCATACGTGCGTGAGAATGTCGCCATTTTACAATAGATTCCTCAAGTTCTACAACTGCATCGATTAGTTTGCGTGGCCATGCTAAGAGAGGTAATTCTCGATATGATTCAATGAATAGAAGTCCAGCACGAGCCCGGTTTGGTATTCCATCCGGTTTTAGAAATTCTACAGCCGCCTCATGCGTAGCTGCAAAACGTGCGGCAACCTTCTCGGGGTCTCCTCCTCCACCGTATCCTATCATTCTCGATGCAGCATCTTCACAAATTGCTTGATGGGCATTTAGGTGAGCGTTCACATATCCTTCAACAGCCATTTCATCTCCTTTACTTCCATATGATGAGCCCATTATTGGTGTGCGCACTAACCATCTCATTAGTGCATCAAAGAGAGAAGGTTTAGTCTGTGCATCTTCGAGTTTAGCAAGTATGGATGCATCCCAATCTGACTTTGGCGCTAACTTTCGGAAAGTTTCGATGGGATCCATACCCCAAAGTCTGTCTTCATTTTTCAATCCAAGCAGAATTTCAAATTCACGTGCCTGAAATGATTCGAATCCGGATGCGGTGCCTAATCCGTCGCGAAATGCGAGGAATCCTTGAGGTGTTAGTGTCTCAAGAACATTCCATTGACTCTCCATTAGACGAAAAATTTCCGATGTCCGTCCTAAATGATTTACCGCATGAGGTATATCTTCTTCAGGAACCATTTCTTTACACAGAATATCTCTCAGACTACTGAGTTCCTTGATGACTTGCTTAAACCAAAGCTCAAAGGTCTGATGGACGATAATGAAATGCATTTCATCATTTGAAACATCTCTTTCTTCTCCTTGTAGATTCAAAAGTGTCTGCAATTGGAGATAATTTCCATATGTCCAATTTTGGTCTTGCGCGTTTTCACTCATGCTCTGCGGATGCCGCTTGACGCTTGAATCATTACCTAGGCGGCCGTTCCGAATTCCCTCACAATTATTCGCTTTACTGCGTTCCATTTTCTGGCATTAAGACACAGAAATATGCATTTATTAGATTTTTTCGCTTGAAAAATATCTCATAGCGGAGAAAATCAGTTTGTGATAAAACACTCTAAATCCTCTAATCATAGCAGATAATTATGTCTGGGAGGTGCGGTGGACCAATGAAAACCGGACAGACTCCGACTGCTGACGAAGTAATTCGTCCAATATCTAGAATACAGGTCGACTCTGACCTCGAGTTCTCTTTGTTGGGAATCAATGACGCTGAGGAACTGTTCTCAGTTGTTGAATCTAATAGAGCTTATCTCAGAGAGTGGTTACCATGGTTGGATCAAACCAACAGTGTTGAAGATGAGATTTCCTTCATTTCAATGAGTCTTGATGAGTATGAGAGGCGTGAGGGTGTAATCTATGCCATTCGTCTTGGTGGTCAAATAATCGGTACGATTGGTCTTAACTGGATAGACTGGGGTAACAGAGGCTGCGGAGTTGGATATTGGTTGTCTGAAAGTCATACAGGACAAGGCATCGTCACTCGTTGCTGCACACGTCTTATGGAACACTGCTTCGATAATCTTGGGTTACACCGATTTGTGCTTGAGGCAGCTGTGGAGAATCATGAAAGTCGTGCTGTCGCAGATAGACTGGGGCTGCGTCTTGAGGGGATTACCAAAGATAGAGAACGGTTGTATGATCACTATGTTGATGCAGCCCTATACGCGATTACTGCTCCCGAGTGGCACACTCAAAATCAAGATTGAATTAATCCGTGATTCTCAATTGAGCAGTTACCAGGTGGTAAAGCGGCGAGGACATCATCTTGAGCCAGCCCGGTAGATTTGGCGATTCGATTAGCAATTGTTTCTTTCTTCTCCCGCCCTGGAGTAATCAGGGCCCATCTTTCACAGAGTTTTGACACACCCTCAGCAGTGCCTGATACCGGAATCGGAATTCCATTGATAATTGAGAATCCGATGGCAATTTCCATTGAGACATCTCGGTACCACGTTCGTTTCCCTCTAACTACAAATGAACCTCGACCAAGAGATTCACCGCTCTCGGTTTGCTTTGAAACCTGACTAGGTCTAGCGTGGAAAGCGGTTGCTGCAGCCCCTCCGCTGCCCCATGCACGTGACCAACAGATAGCCAGTTGTGCTGCTTCTTCGATAATATTTGCAGGCAGATTCCGGGCATCATCAATGTCTCCAGCCAATTCTTGGGTTATTCGAAGACTTGTTACTCCCTCTGGTACAAATCCTATTGGATTTTCATCAGTAGTTAGTCCATCACGTAATCTCAAGGAGCATGATGGCGCTCCGTGTAAATCAGCATGGATGTATAAATCGGTAGATTTCAGATATTTGCGCACAATGGTATCATTTCCTTTCGCATCTCTTCCACCTACGATTAGCCTACCATCACTAAGAATTCCCCATCGATGCTTCTCAAACCAGAATCTCTTGCTTCTCTTTGCAATTCTAACTCTTCCAGCAGCAGCATCCTTTTTTCTACGAGCCTCTTCTTTTGTAGCAGCATTTTCTGTTCTTTCCAAAGCCGTACGTGCCCCTTTCGCTTTATCTTTGAGCGTGCGAGCCTGTTCGAAGTACTGCTGTGCGTTTTGGTGAACTGATTTTTCAATGTGTAAAGTAACGCTAGCACCGGGTTCATTGTCTTCATCAGGTAATCGTGCCAGAATGGTTCTTTTTGTAGGCTCAACACGATCAATCCAGACAATCTCGCTGGTTTTGGATTCTAGAGCCTGCCAGCTATCTGATTCGATGAACGAGTTAACCTGACTTAGGAGGTCATCGACATGTGTCCAATTGTCCTGAATGGATTTAGCTAGTTCTTGAGTCAGAATCGCTTGTGATTCAAATCGCGTGATAGCAGATTTCTGTTGTTCTGCTCTTCGATTGAGTTTGGCCCGCTGTTCTTCTTCATCTTCACCAGCTGCGACTAATTTTTCTTCTTCACGTCTGATGTAAGCAATAGCATCATGAGCCCCAAATATTGCATCATATGCTCCTGAAAGACTTTCAATCTCAACCATTAGTTCAGTTTTCATGAACGGAAGTGCAATTGGAGAAAACTCTTCAATTTCAACACTTGCTGAATCACGAGCCATTGGGTTGTCTGCAGCTTCTTTCCAGGCATCTAGAGATTTTATGTCAGTAAACCAGAGATAAGAACAGTCTCCATTTGCTAATTCGACGAGGAGTTTTTTCATTGAATTTCCCAAATCCTTACGCTGTTCTTCATCCAGACTGTTTGCAGGTTCGTCTAACTCGATTCCCGCTGAAGTCGCAATTGCATTTCCATAGATTCGTCCAAGATTAACTCTAGCCGCCAGAGTCCGAATCAAGCTATGATCTGAAGAATCAAGAAGTTCATCCAGTTCTGCTTGGTTCAAGTTTCTAGGGTCAACAGTAGCTGGCGGCGGAGTATAATTTTCTCCACTTTTCAGAGACCTGCTAGCATATTTAGCATGAGTTAGTGGTTGAATTATGACATCCTTATCATCAAGAAGAAGAACATTACCATCACGGAATAATTCGATGATTAATTTCAATCGCCCTCTTCCATGCTCAAAGGTTAGGGATATTACCCTATCAAATCCTAATTGATTAACTTCAATCAGACGAGAATTAGAAAGATGTTTACGGAGTTTCATTGCAAAAGGTGAAGGATTTGTTGGCATTGGTCTATCTCGTTGAGATAGATAGATTCTTTTTCCACGAACAATAACCAAATCTGTAGACGGTTTCCCCTTCTGATTTAGTCGTAAAACAACCTGCTCGTAATGTGGTTGGTAGGCTTTTCTTGCACGTACCCCAATCATCCCTCGCAATTCGTCTACGATGCGTGCGACATCGAAGGAGGAGGACTGGGCTCGCATGTCTCTCGTATAGGAGGGCAAGCGTGCCCTTCATCAGACAATCGCTTGATAGGTGACGGCAGATGCCCGATGAACATGACAGACATGGGGGGCTTACGAATGGATGATGCACCCCCATTCGTGCATAATCCAGAGACTATGGGTGAAGCCGATATTGGTCTGCGGTGCTTTTGGTATCGTCCAATGTTCGAAAGACAAACAAATGAATTGAATGTTAATCCAAATTGGGGAATTCATTGTAATGCAGATATGCTCGCTGAGCAGGCAGCCATGATTGCCAACAAAATGAATGCTAATGGCATGGATGATGTTGAAATGCTGGCTTTAGATTTAGCATTTATTTTCGGATTTGACCATGAGTATTTCCATCATCGAGTTGATTCAGGAGTTACAGCACATTTGTTGAGATGTCATTCTCAAGATGGTCAAATCCCGTCTTTCTTCGGTGATTACGATGAATTTCATGATTCAATATCTACTCGTCGTGAAAGTCCTGAATGGTGGCTACTGACCGAAGAAACTCTTGCTAATGCACATATTGCCATGGATCCAACTCGTCTTGGAGGACTAAGAGATGCTTTCATTGAGTATGATTTACTTCCTGAACCAGGAGATAGGAATCGAGGCCCATATGCGCTTTGGCGACATGTAGCTGCCGATCCTTGGATTTTCCAATGCCTTTCACATCATACGTGGTTGCAAATATTGACTGGTGAGTTAGACCCTCTAGGAGTGATGGCTTCTATTGATGCAATAACACACGAAGGAGGTCTAGATGCTGCATTTGATGCATTAGTAGATACAATTGTTGAGGCTTGTGAGAAGAATCCAGTAGATGAGGACTCAATTCCAGACCGCGTCTTTGCTAAAGATGGCTCAGAACACTTGTTTGCTATGGGTGGTTTTGGCGATGGAATGTTACGCAGACTAAAGGTCCCAATCCATTTTCATGGTGGCGAAGGAAAAAGGATGGATAAGAGGTATGGCTCAGAGAATCCAGATTGGCCATATGCAATTATCGAGAATCTCTATGACAGACTTGGTAGGTTTGATGATGGCCCTGTCGATTCTTGGGGCTCAGATGACCCATTCTCACCGTCGGCCTAGTAATTCTCATCCTACGGATCTTTGAAAGTTTTCTATTAGAGGGATTGCGGCAGCCTCATGAGCAAATTGGTTGCTTTCAATTTCAATAAGGCTGCAATTAGGTATTTTCTTACTCAAGATGCCTGCATCATCGTGGTCATGCAATGTGTCAGAAGAGGCTCTTAAAACCCCCACAGGCGTTGTGACATTAGCAAAATCTAGAGCCATTTTGTAACGTCTGAATACTAGTGAACAGAGGCGTAGTCGTTTGGTGTCCGCAGCCAATAATGTACGCCTATATCTAATTCTTTGACCTTCTTCTTTCAGCCTTTTATCAAGATACCAGATGATGAATTTGACAAGACCCGAGTAAAATATAGTTGGAGCCGGAATTAATGGTCTAGCCCAGATGGGTGGTTTGAATGCTAAATTTGGTGAAAGAACAACTAGACTATTCAATTCTAATTCTCCAGATTGAAGACATTCGATCATTAGAGTTGCTCCAAGGGAAGAACCCATCACGTCACATTCTTCTGCATTAACACCCAATTTCTTCAATACAAGTGGGATATCCGCTGCCATTCTTGGAATTTGGAATGTCTTTTTCGATATTTCTCCCTCAATCCTACAACTTCTCTTTTCCCTAGTTTCAATGTAGATTAAGGGTCTATGTTTCACCCATTCCGAAAGAATTGGAAACCAACCTTCGGGAATAGAGTTCCATCCTGGAATCATCACTAAATTTCTGGCCGATTGTGACTTTTCATTATCGGGCTTCCATTGTAATACTCGTAGATGAACTCCCGACTCAGTTTCTACGTGCAATTCGTTGCATGTTGCTCCCTCAAATTTTGGAGCCCCACTCCAATCTTTGATTGCAGACATGAGTATGCCAAAGAGTCGCCTCAATTAGAGCCGCGCTTCAAAGCGTCTAGTTTCTTCTGCGCTTCAATCATCGCAATCTCATGCTCGATTTCGTCAAGTTCATCTTCTTGTCTTGATTCACGTGCATTTGGTGCGAAGAGTTCTGGATTCTCTGTGTTTGTAGCCTCGAAGTAGTCTTTTGATTCTGCTCCCATTATCATTGCAACAAAGTTTGAGGGAATTTGACGAATGATTACATTCCAATTGCGAACTTTCGCATTGTATGCTTCTCTACGATCTGCTATCCTCTCATTCTGTTCGTCAATTTCTTCCTGAACATTAGCATAAAGTGGGCTTGCTGTCAAATCAGGGTGGTCTTCTGCTACCAAGGAAATCCTTGGAAGAATACTTGCCATCATTCCTTCAGCAGCATTAACCCCTGCGACATTTCCATTTTGTGATGCTGTTGCTGCTGCCATTCGTGCCTTAGCAAATTGCTCAAACAGGTCTTTTTCAACACCTTTGGCAAAGCCTTCAGCCGCGCGAGCCATGTTTCCTAAGGAATCATATCTTTCTTGTAGAACAACGTCAATATTTGACCATGCATTCTCAACTTCTTGCTCCATTACAATTAGACGATTGTAGGTTGCGAAAAACCACAAACCAATCAGAACAACGGCAACTATGACACCTATCAGTATCGGTTCCATGAAATTGCGTATAACCGGTGGGTATTGAACCTTGACCCAGCATATATTTCTTTCAAATTGCACTCCAAAGGCCATTATCAGAAGAAACATCCCCTGATTTTTCTAGTGCTGTCAAATGTGAAATAGTCTGGTCTAAGGCTAGAGCAGGATGTGCATCGGGTGTATCTTCATAGGCCTCTTTAGCAATTGAATTCACATCGCTGAATCCACTTTTCACAGCATCAAGAATCCTTGAGTGACGTACCGTTCTGTGTTTGATATATCTTGTCAGAAGTTTGTCAGGATTGGCTACCAAAGGTCCATGTGCGGGGAATAGCAAGGTGGGGGATAGTCTGCGAATTCTTTCAAGTCCAGTAAGATATTCATTCATGTCTCCATCTGAAGAAGGAACTAGTATGGTCCCAAACATCACCGCGTTGTCTCCACTGATAATTCCCGCATCACCTACCAAGCAGATATGTCCGGGACAGTGCCCTGGCGTTTCAATAACATTCCAGATAATTCCATCTAAATTTATTGTGTGACCTTCTACTAAAACCTTGTCTGAATCACAATTCGGAATGATATCTAGCGTTTCTTGACTAGCCCAAATTGGAGCCTGATAAAATTGAGAGATTGCTGAAAGGTCTCCTATGTGATCCGGATGTTTATGTGTGAACACAGTAGCAATAATTTCGCTTCCAGAATCATGAATTTCTGATACTTTTTTTCCTAGTATTTTGAGAGATTCAGATGATTTAGCGGCAGGATCTACTAGAATCCGAGGGCCTCCGGAGATGCCGAGAACGTAGCAATTAGTGTGTGTTGAGGGAGGTAGGGTAGTTGTTGGAAGTGGGACACACTCAACACCCGGTGCGAATTCGATTATGTGATATCCACTAGGTGGATTGATTGCCAGTGACTCGAATCCTAAATCTACAATGTCTCTAATCAGAGTGACTTGAGGTGGAGCTAATTTGACTTTATTTGCCAACCAAGAATTTAGTAATTCAATTGGCTTCCACCATCTAAACTCATCAAATTCGGAAAGACCAGTTGGGAATGTTGGCTCCACTTTCGAGGAGCCTAAATTGACATGATAGAAAATATTTGAAAATCTAATTGGAGCAAGAGGAGGTGTGGTGCGCTGTGACACAAAACTTGCTTCAAACTCTCTAACTGATAGTTCGCCAGAAGCAACAAGTTTAGACCATGCTGACTTATCTGAATTAACTAAATCTTGAAGATACTCTCCAACATGAAAAAATCCGCCATTCCCATCAGGAGCAATGCCTACTTCCTCAACCATCTCTCTTAGTAGTGCAATCATTGAAACTCGGTCTTTTCGTTCTGCTAACCAGCCTGGATTTTCCTCTGCTGCGGCTCTGTCCTTTAGACTAATTCCACCACCAGGGAATGCCCAGAAATCAGGAAATGCGGGTACCTCTGAAACTCGATGGCACAGTAGTATTTCGAGGCCCTCACCCTCTCCTCTACTGAGAACTGCAGCAGCCGATGGCCTCGGCTCAGCAATACTTCCTGTAGGGAGAATAACCCCCTCGGGCAACTCAGTCACAAACTTACGAGGGGGTTGTTGGCTTCAATACAGCCCTCACGTCAAACTCAAGACCCTCCTATCCAAGCGCTATTCATGTTTGAGACCGTTACTCTTGGTCACGCCAATGTTGTGACAGGGCAGATGGAGCATAAAATCGAGATGCCAAGATTTGGTTTAGGGGTATGGCAGATGTCAGAAGGTGGAGAGTGTAGGAACGCTGTACTGCATGCTATTCAATCAGGCTATCGCTTGATAGATACGGCCCGCGCATATTCAAATGAAACTGAGACCGGTGAGGCGATTAGAGAAAGTGGAATTCCACGAGATGAAATCTTCGTGGTTACTAAATTACGTCGAACACATGCAGTAAGTTATGAGTCTGCGTTGGAACATTGTCGTAGCAGCCTCGAAATGCTTGGTCTAGACAATCTTGATTTGTATCTTGTACACGCCCCTCCAGAAGACATCGAAGCAAGAGCCAGTGTTTGGAAAGGTATGGAAGAGTGTCTAGCACGAGGCTGGACTCGAGCAATAGGTGTGAGTAACTATGGTGCACATCACCTCGATGATATGCGAGCCTACGCTACCATCCTACCATCTGTAAATCAGGTCGAATTACATCCATGGAATCAACGCCCTGCCCTTCGCGCGGCTACTGAAGGAATTGGAGCAAAAGTCATGGCTTATTCACCGCTGGCGCGTGGTCATAAATTGGATTGTGGTAGTCTCTCCCAAATATCAGATTCCGTTGACTGCACTCCTGCTCAAGCCGCAATTAAATGGGTATACGATACTGGATCGATTACTATTCCTAAATCGAGTAATCCGGTTCGAATCGATGAGAATTTGGCTAGCCTTTCAATTGATCTTAGTGGAACTGAGAAGTCCTTTGCAAGAATGGACGAGGTCTATGTTTCTGGATGGAATCCAACTGCAGAACCTTGAGGTTAGAATATGAGAGACCCTGAGACTATTGAAGAGGAATTAGCTCTATTTGCCGAGGCTATTGAGGCGGGAATAGATCCGTTTCCTGAACCTAAGAAACCGACACCTTGGGCGAAATATGCAACGGCTTGGTTCATGATTATCCTGATGATTTCCTTCGCATCAAAAATTCTCAGCCGCGCTCTACCATGATTATTGGTAGTCCCTCCCGGATTTGAACCAGGGTCATGGCATCCAGAGTGCCATATGATGGACCGCTACACTAAGGGACTAGCGAGCCACCGAGTAGGGTTCTCTATTTCAACAAAACCGCTTAACTAGTCCTTTGGTTCAAAAGCCTCAAACGCGGAATGAATTGTTTATTTCCTCTAATACATCCTTACTAGGTCGCATTTCATTTTCTGCAAGATCGATGAGTGGTGTTTCAGTCAGATCAAGGGCCTCATCTGCGGTTTTCATTTCTGAATTGTAATGTAACAGACCAGTCACGTGTCTGTTTTCCTTCTCCGCTTCGTGAATGGCTGAAAGAGCTGCAACTGCATCACTTGGGTCATGGTCATCTCCAATTGTTTCAAGTCGTAGTGTAGAGCCATCGAACAGTTTGATATCCTTGAACTCACCTTCTGGAATTTCTACTTCTTCGACAGGAGTGAAGTGAGGGATATAATCGACAGAATGTAATTCTTCATCATTGGCTTTGACATAATTGTATGATCTGTAAGATTCGTCATTATTTGCGAAGGTAACACATGGAGAAATGACATCTATAACGGCCATTCCTTTGTGTGAAAGTGCGGCTCTCATCAGTGCAGTGAGCTGTTTCTTACTTCCTGAGAATGACCGTGCTACGAATCCGCATCCAAGATTGATAGCCATCTTACAGAGGTCAATTGGAGGATTCTCATTGGTGGTTCCTTTCTTTTTCTTTGATCCTTTTTCTACTGTTGCTGAGTACTGACCCTTGGTTAGTCCGTATACACCATTG